>CAYXEY010000004.1:12898-30079 GCA_964464105.1 uncultured Planctomycetaceae bacterium | reverse complement strand
CCTCGGGCCAGGTGACCCTGCACAGCCTGCGCCTGGGCGACACGGTCGGCGAGCACGCCGTGCATTTCGGATCATTGGGTGAAACGGTGACGGTGTCGCATTCGGCACATTCGCGCGACACGTTTGCGGCAGGGGCGCTCCGCGCTGCACGCTGGCTCGCCGGAAAGCCCGCCGGACTTTATTCAATGCAGGATGTATTGTTCGGGTAGCGGTCCGGTGACCACCGAGAACGCTAACGGCCGGCGCGAACTTCGCGGCCACTCGGTGCCGGGCACGCCGCCAACACGCGGCGATAGAAATCATCCATCGAGCCGACCTGCGACTTGGCGAAACGCTTTTGCAGGAAATCGCCGCGCAACTTGATGAAGCGCTCCTGCCGCATCTTACGCATGATCTCCGGCTGGGCATCCGTGAACGAGGTGGTCTGTCCCTGCTCGACGACTTTCGCCTTGACGATGAAGAACGCCTTGGCGTGCTCGATCACCTCGCTGACCTGGCCATCGCTCATCGAAAATAGACGTTTGGAGGGGACTTCCCAGCGATCCTGCAACGGCTCGTTGATGACGCCCCAGGCGCCACCCTTTTCCTTGTTGAGACCCTTGGAGTATTTCCTGGCGACGTCTTCAAAGGGCTGGCCCGCCTTGATGGCCCGCGCAGCCTCGTCGGCCTGGGCCCTTGCCTTCGCGGTGGCCGCGGCGATCTGCGCATCCGTGACCACGCGGCGGTTCTCCAGAAATGCCGCGACCGGGATGTCGATGAGATAGAGCTCCCGCTTGGTCTGCGTGGTGAAATCCGCCTGATGTTGATCGTAGTATTTTTTCAGCTCGTTGCGGGTCGGCGAGGCAATCAGCGGCAGCAGGCGGTCCTTCAGATACTTGTCGATCATGACGCCGCGCTCGAGCATCTTGCGGACATCGGCTCGCGTTCGGCCATTCCTGGCCAGATACTTTTCATAATTGGTTTCGAGTCCGCCGAACTCGCGGTTGATGCGATCTTTCTCCATCGCCACGACGACACGCTCAAGCTGCGGCTTCACGTCTTCGGAGACCGCGTTGCGGGCCTCCTGCCAGATCAGCCGCTCGGCCACGGCCTCGACGATCTGCCGTCGCACAATATCGTCGCGATATTGCAGATACTCGCGGGGCGGCTTCTTCGCAGCCGCCTCGGTCAGCATGCCGCGGATGGGGTCGAGCACGTCCATGACGTCCACCGTCTCGTCGTTGAGCACGAGCACGTCGGACGTGATGGCGCCGCGCGACGGCTGGCGCTGCTGAGATTCCCCACCAGAACTTGAACGCGCAGCCGTCGGTTTCGCCGCGACGGCGGGGCCGGGCTTTGCGGGGCTGTCGGCGTTTTCCACGATTGTGTCGTCTTCGCCGGCGTATTCACCCGAATTGTCGGACGGCTTTTCCTTTTCGCCGAAACGCGAATCCCACCACTGGCCCATCGTGACCGACTCGCCATCAGGGCCGCGGCACGCCACGCATGCGGAGACGCAGAGGGCGATCATCAGAAATACGAGGATTCGGCTCATGGAGGGTCGCGATTGTACGCTCGTCCGTCAATCGCACCAAACCGCGTGGTCGGCCCGTGCATGTTTGCAATCCGCACCTCATTCTCGGACGCCCGAATTCACGTCCGGCGTATTTGCCCGCACAATTACAGTCGATGAATGACCTGTCGGATCGGCAACGTGCCGCGTTCCGGCCGCTCGTGATGAGCGGCGACGATTGCCTATAACATTGCAATCCATGACAGAGGCGGCCAATTCATCCCGGCGCATCGCGATCCTGATCCCGTGCTACAACGAGGCGGCGACGGTGCGCAAAGTGGTGACGGATTTTCGCGCCGCCGTCCCCGAGGCGACGATCTACGTCTTCGACAACAACAGCACCGACGGCACCGCGGACCTCGCCCGTGCAGCCGGCGCCACGGTGATGGTGGAAAAGAAGCAGGGCAAGGGCCACGTCGTCGCGGCCATGTTCGAGAAGATCGACGCGGACTTTTATGTCATGGTCGACGGCGACGACACCTATCCCGCCGAGCGGGCCCGCGATCTGCTCGAACCGGTCATCAATGAGTGGGCCGATATGGCGGTGGGGGCGCGTGAGGCAGTCGACGAGGCCGCGGCCTATCGCCGCTTTCACGTCTTCGGTAACTGGCTGGTCAAGACCCTGATCAACGTGATCTTCTCCGCGAAGCTCAAAGACATCATGAGCGGTTACCGCGCCTTTACGCGCGATGTCGCGCTGAACCTTCCGATCATCGCGTATGGTTTTGACATCGAAACCGAAATGACGCTGCAGTGTCTTTATCGCCGCTGGGTCATTCGCGAGATCCCGGTGGCTTATCGCGAACGTCCGCCGGGCAGCGTTTCGAAGTTGAGCACGTTTCGCGATGGATTTCGAGTGATCTTCCGCATCCTCAACGTCTTCCGGTCTTACAAGCCGTTGACGTTTTTTGGCGGTATCGGACTGGTCCTCTTTGGCATTTCGCTGGTCCTGGCCATGTCAGGTTTTTCGGAAGCCATGGCCACGCAGCCCGGTCGGCGGACCTGGATGATCGCCATGGCGGCGACGGGGCTGGCCATGAGCCTGGTATCAGCCAGCATCGGGATCATCGTGCAGCTTGTGAATTTTCGGTTCCTGGAGGCCGATTCCATCCGGCGCCGGCGGATTCGCTGACGCGTCCGACTTTTGCTTATCGACATTCATATGCGGACGTGGTTCAATTCGGGCCTGCGGGGGCGTTCCCAGGCAAAATAACGAAATAATGCAACGCGTAATGCGGGACAGGCCGATCTTTGTGGTACTCGCGGCTATCATTACGTCCCGCCCTGTGCGGCGGACGGTAGCGGTCCATGGGCTTTCAGGGGCAGGGAGGATTTCGCCATCTCAGTCGATTCAGGCTTACAGCTTTATTTGAAGCAGATCAACGAACTCGCCCTGCTGACCGCGGACGAGGAGAAGGATCTTGCGCGCCGTATTGAGCGCGGCAGCCAGGCGTCGCGGCGATTCACCACCGGCGAAATCACCCATGATCAGAAGGACCAGTTTGAACGGGAGGGCAACGAAGCCCGCGAGCGCATGATTCGGTCGAATTTGCGCCTGGTGGTGAACATCGCCAAGGCCTATGGCAATCGCGGAATGGCCCTGAGCGACCTGATCGAAGAGGGCAACCTCGGACTGCTGCGCGCGGTCGAGGGCTTTGACCCCGATTTGGGCGCGCGATTCAGCACTTATGCAAGCTGGTGGATCAAGCAGGCCATCAAGCGGTCGCTGATTAATGCGGTTCAGCCGGTGCATATTCCGGCCTACATGGTGGAGATGATCGCCCGCTGGAAGCAGGCCCACAGCGCCTTGAATGAGAAGCTCGGCCGGGCGCCGACCATGCAGGAAATCGCCGAGCACATGGAGTTGCCCGAGCGGAAGGTCAAGATCATCAAGCGGGCGGTTCGGGCATTCTCAGCCCCGACTCAGGCCGTCGGCTCCGAGGCCGGGATGTCCCTCCTGGACCTGATCCCGGACGAAAAGACGCCCACGCCGGACGCCGGTGTATTCAATGAGACCGAATCCGGGACCATTTCGAAACTCCTTGACCAGCTGGACGAGCGGGAGGCCACCATCCTGCGGCTCCGGTACGGCATTGACGAGGAAGAGCCGCTGACCCTGAAGGACATCGGGAAGCGGATCGGGCTGACCCGGGAGCGCGTTCGCCAGCTCGAGAACGAGGCCCTGCGCAAGCTCAATGCGGCCTTGTCGGAATAGCGTTTCATCCGGCCGTTGACCTTTCCATTTCACAAGCTCAACTGGAAACACGACCTCCAAGTCGGGTGTTGGCAGGGGTTTCCGCGAGCCGAGCGGGTTTTTGTGCGATCGCACTAAACTCGTGCGACTAAGTCCGAAGTTCCGAAATTTCATTGCAATGTGTGCCTTAGCACGTTAACATTCAGGCTTATGAATGCCAGAGCGCGGGCGGAGTTTGGGACTCGCGTTTTTTGGCCGTCTGTCTAGAATTTGGGCCGCCGGGCAAATACCGTTCGGTTTTTTTAGGTCCGGCGAAGCGGAGACTGGTGTATTTATTCTGGGATTGCGGGTTCGCGGCGAGAGTCGCGCGCCATGAGACGGTTTCCTGACGGAAGCGCGTTCGGACTTTCGTCATAGATTGAACAAGTCTGGATGGCCCGGCCTGTCGGGCGGATTGCCGTTCAATGCGAGCCAGCCGGCCCTTTGGCAGGGGCGGTGAAAATAATTGCGGTGTTTCAGGTAAGTGTAGTGAAAGGAACGAGGCCTATGTCAAAGAGTTCAGTGCGTCGGACCGGATTCACACTGATCGAATTGCTGGTGGTGATCGCAATCATCGCATTGCTGATCGCCATCCTGATGCCTGCCTTGGGCGGTGCCCGTGTCGAAGGTCAGCGGGTTAAGTGCCTCGCCAACCTCAAGCAGCACTCCGCGTTTGGCAACTTGAACGCCGCCAGCGATCCCAGGGGTCGACTGCACACGAACCACGATGTCACCAACGAAGACAATAAGACGGTGGGATTGGCGCCCGGAGCGGCTGACCCGAACATGAAATGGATGGGCGCCGGCGACCACGATTGGGGTGGTGGCGTTGGAACCGATCCGCGCTTCATGGTGGCGGGTTCGCCCGGTGCCCACGCGAATGCCGAGGGACCGTCCGGCAAGTTCATGAACAAGCTCATGTACGGCGTGACGGAAAATTCCAACGCCGATTATTCGGTGTTCCGCTGCCCCGGCGAAGAGGGGCTGTATCAGCCGGCTCTGGCCGGTGGCGCCCCCACAGCTTCGCCTGTTCAGGCGCATTATTACGAGTCGATGTTCAAGGCGGTCGGCAACAGCTACATGGGCGACTACTACGCCTATAAGGATCACGCCTGGGATGCGACCGGAGATGTCTCTCGTCGCTTTGGCGCTTACCGACGCCCGGAGAGTCTATTTGCGGATTCTGCTAAGGGGCTGCTTTTCTGGGAATCTCGGTTCATTCAGGCCTTGGCCGCAACTCAGGAAATTTCGGGCATCGGTTTGACCACCTGGTCAGGAACGCCCCCGGGAACTCAGCAACTGCAGGTTCCTGGGTCGCACAAGAAGACTGGCAAGTTCAACGCTGCATTCGCCGATGGCCACGCCCAGACCATCACTTGCAACAAGATTGGTTCCATGTACAAGCCCACGAACTTCCAGCAGGGGAACATTTATTACAAGACAACGTGGCGATCGCAGGAGTGGCGCTACGACAACTATCCGCACAACTACGTCGGCTCTCCCTGGTTTGACTTTAACGCGTATCTGACACCGCATTTGCTGCGATTCTGATTTTGTTCTATGACATCCAGGCCCCCCGCATGCGCGCGCATCCGGGGGGTCTGTTCTTTTTTACGCGTTGTCGCGTTCGTGCTCTTGGAGCGTTGTTTGCGCGTAAGGCGGTTCAGGCTCACGCCACTGTCCCGGATTTGTCATGCAGTCAATTGCACACTAGGATTCGAAATTGATGGCAAGTCAAACGAAAACCTCGGGGAATGTCTGGAAATACGCGGTCATCATCGGCTCGCTGGCCGCCGCAGTGGGCGTCTGGCATTGGTCCTCCAGGGAAGAGAGAGCCACGCTTCAGGATGCCGCGCAGGCTGTCAGCGGCACCGTGTATGTCGTCAAATGCTCTGCCTGCGAGAACATGTTTGAGATGCCCGCGCCCACCTATGTCGAGACTGTGACACCGGAGGGCGTGGAATGTCCCAAGTGCGGCAAGCGGGCCGCGCGCATGATCCGAACGACTGAGGAGGTGGACCGCGAGGTCTATCGTGACGAAGCCAATCGCTACACAACAGTAGCAGCGATCAAGGCCGCCGCTGAAAGCAATCTCGTTGAGTTGGAGGCCGCGCGAACGGAATTGGAAGCCGCTGAGGCTGCCGGAGATACCGCTAAGGCAGCCGAGTTGCGCGTGAAGAAGAACAACCTGATGGCCAAGGATCAGGCCCTGAACTATCGCTGGAGTGAACTCCAGAGCGCCCCCTGAACCCAGTCTCGCCGCATATGATCGCGGTCATGACTCCCCACCGCCGCATACTTCACGATCTTGTCAATCTGCCGACCGCGCCGTTCGTCGAACAGCAGGTCATTGATTACATCCTTGCCTTCGTGGACCGCCGTTCGGCGCTGTCGGTGTCGTCCGATCGTTTCGGCAATCTGCTGGTGACCTACGAACCGCGCCGCGCTCGTGCTGCATCCAGGAAGCGACCGGCATCAAAATCAGCGGGGCGATCGCGGCCCATCCTGTTTGCCGCGCACATGGACCACCCCGGCTTCCTCGCTGGTGAGCACATCGACGCGAGACACCTGCGCGCTGAGTGGCACGGTTGGGTAATGGCGTCCTATTTCAAGGGCACGCGGGTGCGCTTCTTCAGCGGCGGACGCTGGGTGGGCGGCACGATAACGGAGGTGATTCCCGAGAAGCCGGCGAAGGGCGCCGCGCGTCGTGCAGCGGTGGGGGCGCGGAATGCCCCGGCCGACAATCCACCGGCGGCAGTCATCGTGCGCACGCAGGGGCGCGTCGAGCCGGGCAGTCCGGGGATGTGGGATCTGCCGGATGCGGTGGTGAAAGACAATCGCATTCATTGCCGGGTGTGCGACGACCTGGCGGGCCTGGCGGCCATTTTGGCGATGCTCGACGCCGTCTGCCGCAAGCCGATCTCGACGACGACGTATGCATTTTTCACGCGGGCCGAGGAAGTCGGCTTCGCCGGGGCCTTGTGCGCCGTGTCCGACAAGACCGTGCCCCGGAATGCCGTCGTGGTCGCGGTGGAAAACAGCAAGGCCATCACCGGCGTGTCGCTCGGCGCCGGGCCGGTGCTCCGCGTGGGGGACAAGGCCAGCGTCTTCACGCCGGCAGCCACGGCCTACTGCCAGGTGGCCGCCGAGGCCCTGGCCGCCCGTGACAAGTCATTTGTCTTTCAACGCAAGCTCATGGACGGCGGCACCTGCGAATCGACCGCCTATTGCCATTATGGTTACGAGGCCACGGGCATTTGTTTGCCGCTGGGGAATTATCACAACATGGACCTGGAGCGGAAGAAGATCGCACCTGAGTTTGTGGACGTCCGCGATTATGACAACCTGGTGAAATGGTTCATCGCCCTGGCCCAGGCCCCGGCGACGCAGCTGTACGACGGAAGCCATCCCGGTCTCGCCAAGCGTCTCGATGGATTGCTGAAGAAGCACCGGCCGAGGTTGCTGGCGAAGGTGTAGCGATGCCTGAGTGTGCCACTGGCAGCTCGTCTGCCAGTGCGATCGCGAGTAACGATTCAGCTTGCCAGAAGCCCATGCCAGCAATTACGGTACTCTCGCATGCTCACTGGCTGACGAGCAGCCAGTGGCATCCATGAAAAACCCCCCGTTGAAACGGGGGGCTATTTTCGCGTCGTCCCGCTGGAACGATCGAGCTACTATCGCTCCTTCACCGCCTCCACGCGCCGTACGTGCGTACACGTGGCCAGATCGGCGAGCCTGTTGGGCGCGATGCGGCCGATGACGACGCGGGTCGGTTTGGAGGTGGATTCGATTTTCAGGCCGGCCTTGGTCAATGCGGACACCGTGCCGTCGCCGAAGGCGTCAACCAGCACGCTGACCAGCACGCCGGCGTCGGAGAGGTCTAGTCCGTCGGATCCCTGGGGTGCCACTGGCGGCTTGTCCGCCAGTGTCGCTGACCCGGGCCCACCACTTGCGTGGTGGGTTCTGATTGTTGAGTCGCCGACGGCCAGCCGAAGCAGACGTTCGTCGAGACGCCGGGCCATTAACCGGGCCCGCTCGGCGCTGGCGGTCAGCCGCATGGCTGACGGCGCGGCCAGTTCGCACAAGCGCACGATGCAGGATTCACTCGTGATGACGAAGCAATTGAGCACGTCATGCATGGCCTTGACCACAGCGTGATCCGGCCGGTACTTCACGAGTTCGTCGACCAGCATGGCCGCCGCCTGAAATCGACCGGCTTGGGCCAGTCCGGCTACACGGACGACTAACTCGTCGAAGGCGAGCGATTCCGCCTGAGCCCTTAATCTAGCTGGCGGCTTGGTCGCTTCGTTTGTCCCGGAATTGCCCGCGTTGCCAAAGTCGACGTGACCGTCCTTGTATTGGACATCCTGGCCTGAGCGATTCGTGTGGTTGGTTGCGCCAGCCCACTTCTCTAGGCGGGCGCTCAGCGCGTCGCGTTCCTTAACCAGCTTCTGGTATTCCGCCATCTTGGCATCTTTGTTGCGCTGCTCGGTCTTGAGCTGTTCTCGGAGCGCGTCCTTAGCGACCACATCGAGCTCCAACTCGGTCGCCACCGATTCCAGCGTCATGAGCTTCTCATTGGGTTCGGTGCCTTGACCCAGGACGCTCCAAGTTGCTCGGAAGTCCAGCAATTCCTTGTTTTTCTTTTCGAGTTCATCCTTGGCAGCGTCTTCCTTGAAATGCTGCTCCAGCGTCTCGCTCAGTTCCTCCGCCGAACCGTTACGCACGCTATACACGATTCTCTCACGGTCAGGCGCTTTTTGATGACTCTGATCCGCGCCAGACGTGTCGGCCCCACCGAGTGAGCCGGGAATATTCAACGGTGGCTTGGCAGGTGATGCAGGGGTTCCAGGGGAAAGCGGCTCCGGCATTCCCAAGGTCACTCCTCGACCTGCGATTCGAAATGCGTCGCCAACCGCTGGGATATCGCCCGGCACAGGGAACTTGGATTGGCCTGCATCCCATCCGTCATAGGTTGTATTGGCGCTTGCGCCATTACTGGAACCGGTCGGCGTATCAGGCAGTCCGTCGCCGTTGAGGTCGTTCGACGCAATCGCGCCGCCGACACCTGCCGTCGTGGGTGCAGTCGGAATGTCGACTCCGAGACTCGAGACGATACCGGCATCGCCTGACGGCGCGTTGCTTGCTGCCATGAACGCAAGCCCGGGCATAATCTCCGGATTTGGTTCGGCGGTCGGCGCGACACCACGTCCCAGGTTCATATCCAGCGAACGCCGCAACGTCTCGTCCGCCGGTGCTGCCGGGTCGGACGGCGGGGCGATGTATCTCTTCACGATCGGCACACGCGCGACCGCCCCGGCCTGACGGCCTTCCGCCGCGGCGATGACCGGTTGGTGGCGGGTGAAGGAACCCGTCGAGCCGGTCGGCGCGAGACTGTCCGCCAGGCCGTAGCGAATCACAGGGAGACCGGCATGTGCTTCGCCAAGCTGAGCCGGCTGTGCCGTGGTCGTTACCGTTTGGCCGAGAACAGTTTCGCGACTTCGTAATTGCGGCGGCGGCTGGCCTGCCACTGAGGCCTGTTCTGCGGGCAATCCTCTCGCATCGAACCAGAGCGAGGTTTTGGCGCCATCAGACGCTGGCGGCGGCTGGTTGGGCTGACCGGCGATCATGCCGAAGACGCGCGGCCTCTGCTCTGCACCGGGTGAGGTGGGATCTTGTGATGGTGGATTGTCCGGAAATCCGTCCCAACGAGCTCCCGCCACGCCGAAACCAATTCGGCTGAGATCAACCAATCCGCCAGCGGCATCCGGTTCATCGGGTTTGGCGAGAACCGTTGGCTTGGGCAGACTCGGGGGTGCATTCGACACCCCGGCGTTGTTTGAGTCTTCGTCGTACCACGTGCGGAAAATGTCCGTGCCTTTCTTGCTGAGCGTGGCGCCGGGTGATTGGATTTCCATATTGGAGGCGATTGAACGCCCTGCGTCGGCTCGAACCGATTGGTAGCCTTCCATCATTCGCGCATACGACTCTGATTCGGCGAGTTCAGATGGATGCTCCGGTTGCGACGCCTTTTGGGAATCAACGAGCATTTTCGCAGCCAAGTCCGCGGGGATCTTGTCCGCGTCGAGCGCGCGCGCGCCTTCCTCAGCCGATTCAGCGGACGGCACATCGAACATCTCAATTAGCTTGCGCACGGCCTCGCGTCTCTCGGGTGACACGTTCTTCGCGATGATAGTCTTTTCGTTCGGTCCTTCGTCAAACAAAGGACCGCTGCCGCTCTTGGGCTTAAGCATGTCTTCAATCGTGAACGCAATGTCGTAGGCAGTCTTATGCTTGAGGTGATAGACAACGAAATCATTCGCAGATGAATTGCCAGCATCCGCAATGCCGGAGACGTCGTTGGGTACATCGAACGCTTCAATTAACAGGCGCACTTTCTCGCGTTGCTGCGGGGAGACGTTCCTTGCAATGAGCGTCTTTTCGTTCGGTCCCTCGTCAATCAATGGACCGCTGCTACCGTCCTCCGGTCTAAGGAGGTCTTCAATCGTGAAACCAATATCGTGAGCAGTTTTGTGCTTGAGGTGATATGTAGTTTCTTCATTCAAGCCTTCTGCCGGTCTTGCCTCCTCCAACACGTCGGCATACGAATAAAGCTCATTCGTGCTCGTTGTCGAATCGTCGCCAAAGTCGGGCCATGCCAGTGCGGACAGGTTTGCTGGAATCGTTGGTGAGATTCGCAGGACCTGGCCAAGTAAGACCACGTCCTCCGGCGCGACTTCATCCGCCCACTTGTTCACTGCCTCGCCCACGGTGCCTTCCCAACTCTGTCCCTCGGGCAGTTCGATCGGCACGGGCACGAGGCGCGGTTGTCCGCCGATCGTGACGCGGAGGTTTTCCACCGCGACGAAGCTGGTGTACTGGGTCATGATCTGGAAAGTCTCGCCCAGGTCGATGACTTGTTTCTTCAATTCGTCGGGGAAGGTGCCGTTCTGGGCGGCGGCGAGGTCGCGGTTCATGACCTGCTCGACCTTTTCGCGGGCCCACAGCGTGGCGATCACGTCGTGCTCGGCCTTCGCCTCGGGCAGATCCAGTTCGATGATCTTCTCATAGGGGCCGCTGCCCGCATCGCCGCGCAGGGTCACGCTGCCTTTGCCGCCCTTGGTGTATCGAGCATGCACGATGATCGGTGAGACGTCGTACAGATCGGGCAGCTCCTCGGGCACGCGATCGATTACTTGGATATCGCCGGCTAAATCCATTTTCACGTTCATCAAGACTGGCGACTGAATCCGCTGCGAGAATGCGGCAACTTTCTCGTCGGCGCCTTCACTGAGCAGCACATACTCGGCCGCGCCGCGACCGGCCTTGGCGATGCCATCCAGCAGGTAGCGATTGACGCTATTGCCGATGCCGAAGGAAAAGACTCGCGTCGTCGCCGCGTTCTTCTTGACCGCGTCAATGATGGCCATGTCGTTGCCGACCTCGCCATCCGTCATGAAGCACACGATGCGAACGGGCGTGGGCTGCCCCTCGGCGATCTGCCGCTGCTCGGGCGACACGGTCAGCGCCGCATTGATCGCGGTCATCATCTCGGTGCCGCCGCGGCCCTGGCGGGATTCGACATACGCCTGCGCCTCGGCCAGCTTGTCCGGCGTGGCCGGTTGCGGCGAATCCCACAGAATAGTGGTGTCGCCGGCGAAGGTGATGAGGTTGAAGGTGTCCTGCGGGCGCAGGGCGGCAATCGCCTTGGTCATCACTTCCTTGGCCTTCTGAATCGGGAAACCCTGCATCGAGCCGGACGTGTCCAGCACGAACACCAGCTCGCGCGGCACCGCGTCGGAATTCTCCACGCGGGCCGGGGGGTTGAGGATGAGGGTGATGAATCCGCCGTGTGCACCGGCATGCGTGAAGACCTGCTCGGTAATGGTGTCGGCGGTCTGCCGCCAGTGCAGTACGAAGTCCTTGTTGGGAATGGTGGCGACGTCGTTCAATCCGACCGCGACCTGGCTCGGCGAGCCGTCGGCGCGCATCGTGCCCCAATTCTGCTGTACCGCATGCGACTCGGACTTCAGATCGGTGATGCCCGGTCCGCCGGTGTCGATGTTGACTGTGATGGAAATATCGTGTCCGGCGCGGGTGGTCGGCATGACCGGCTGCGGCGTGATCCGCGCGGCGTCGGGCACCTTGGAAGTACCGCTTGCAAAGCCGGTGCCCTGAGTGCCGGGTGGCATGGCTGCGGCCGTTGGCGGCCATGTCTGCCCGCTCGTATTGACATAGAACCAGCGGCCATTGATCTGGCCGAGGCCATCGGTGTAAAGCACACCGGGCTCGCGCTGGCCATCCAGGTAGCCGACTTCGAAATAATGCCACGCAACAGGCTGACCGGTCGTCGGGTAATGGCGTGGCCAATACTCGGCGGGCGGAGTCTCTATGGGAATGGCGTCCGTGATGAGGGCGTGAATGACATCGGCGGTGAGCACGCCATTTTTACTGGTGTCGCCATGGGTGGTGAGCGTCAACGTA
Source organism: uncultured Planctomycetaceae bacterium (assembly GCA_964464105.1). GTDB lineage: Bacteria > Planctomycetota > Phycisphaerae > UBA1845 > UTPLA1 > CAYXEY01. The sequence continues at coordinate 17,810 of CAYXEY010000004.1, read as the reverse complement.
CCAGGCGCCAGCAGGTTGAGGCCTTGGCGATGCACCATGTCGGGCAGCAGGGGCTTCACCACATCGCCGCCGCCGGGGATGTAGCGCGGAGCGACGACCATGGGGAAGGTGAAACCGAAAAGTCCGTCGCGGGCTTCGAGCAGTTCGACGTAGCTGATCTCGACCACGATCTCGACGCCCGGCTCGATGTTGGCCACCGATTGCGTGAAGATGTTGGGGCGCTCCTGCTCAAGCAGGGCGGCGGCGTGACCGGCACTCTTGGCGGCTTCGTAGGTCGCACGAGCGGCCTCGCGTTCCTTGACCTCACCGACCACCACGCGATCGCCGATGGTCATGGTCATGCGATCGACCGCGGCCCGGTGGCTCAGCGGGAAGGTGTAGACGGCTTCGATCTTGTCGGCATAGGGATTGCCGTAGCGCTGCTGCAGCGTGACGCGGGCGAAGGAGCCGGAGACGTCAACATGCACGTCAGTGTGCCGCAGGGGACAGGGCCCGATGAGTTCGCCGCGGGCATTGACGGCATCGAGCCGTCCGCCATTGGGAGCCATGATGACATCGGCGCGGGCCTGGGATTGCGGGCCAGCGGTGCTAAAGAGCAGGCCAAGCGTGGCGGCGAAAGCGAGCGAAGCCGCAATGGCGGGCGTCAGACGAGCGAAGCGAGTCGGCCTCACTCCCTCTCCCTTGAGGGAGAGGGCCGGGGTGAGAGTGCGATGCGCGGAGCGACCTTGCGATTGCACTCGCGTTTGTCCAGTGGAATCAGTCTCCAATTGTCCGCGCAATCGGCTCTTTGCGTTCGCGGCAACCGCTCGCATCAACTTATCGCGCTGCGCCGCGGCGCGGCTCGCATTCTCCGCATGCCACTCGCGCAGCAGCGAATCAAGCGGATCATTCCCGGAAACAAAAGCCTCATCGCCGTGATCATCGTGATTCTTGGTCATGATACGGATACCTCTTTCATCAAGACCGCCAGCCGCGCGCGGGCCTGTTGCAGCAATCTGTAGAAACCGCTGCGCGAAACGCTGAGCGCATCGCAGGCCGCCGGGACGGGGTCGCTTTCCATGTAGAACAGGTGAATCGCCAGCCGCTGGTCGTCGGGGAGCTGATCGAGGGCCGCGCCCAATCGGTCCAGCGCTTCGCGCCGATCGAGGATGCCGTCGCCGGAGAGTGCCGCCGTGCGTTCGAGCGTCGCGTGCGCCATGAACCGCTCCTCGTGGTGGTCGCGCCGCCGTGCCGCCCGGGCATGCTCCGAGCAGACGCGCCGGGCGATGGCATAAAGCCAGGGCCGCAGCCGCGTGCCGTCGCCCGCCCGGTCGAGCCGTCCGAAGGCGCGGATGAAGGTCTCCTGCATCGCGTCCTCGGCCGACGCGCCAAAACGGCGGCGGCACAATGACAGGACCACGCCCGCATGACGGTCGTAAAGCCGCCCCAGGGCCGCCTCGTCGCCCTTGCGGGCGGCGGCCAGGTCGTTCGTGTCGTCTGTCATCACTGTTCTCATGGCCGGTCAGGGGGGATTGTCCCCGAAAAAGTTGGACGCGGCGGCAGGAATTTCGGTTCAGGGGTTGTGAATTGTTGCGATTGCGATGCTGTGCCGTGGGGACAGCGCGGATTTGGCGGGTGGGGCGGCGGGAATGGCGCGGCCCGAGTGAGCTGTCTTCGATTCGAGCTTGGATTCACAACCGCTTCTAAAGACACGCTGCTTGCATGTGATGACCGATATTAAGGCTTGGTGCGGTGCGCGCGAGCGGGTGAATACTCGTTTACGCACTGGCAGCAAGCTGCCAGTGGCACACTGCGCGGCTCCACTGCTCTTTGAGCAGCAGCACATGGAATAATACGTATTTCTACATTTACCATTCGACATACTTTATTCTGATGCAGGCATTGCTCGACAGTCTGGCAGGAGCATCGCGGCGCGGGACGCGCTGGGTGGGCTCGCGCGTCATCACCATCTGCCATCCCATCTGGCGGCTGGCGCGGGCCGGGCTGGAAGGGCAGATGATGCAGTCGATCAAGCTGCTGCCGGCAGAGCGGTTTCGGCACGTCGTCGTCGTGCGCGATGGACAGGAAGGCCCGACCGAGCACGATGGGAATGTCACGATCATTCATGAATGCAGCGGGCGCGATCGATGGTGGGCCATGCGGCTCGCGGGGCTGTGCCGCGAGGAGTGCGTCGATGTCCTGCATGTCCGGGGGCTGGGCATGCTGATGGATGGGGCGCTGGCCACGCAATTGTGTCCGACGACGCGGCTGGCGTTTTCGTTTCACGGACTGGATTCCGATGTGGCGCAGATGGGGGCGATGCGCAGGCGCGGGCTGCGCTGGTCGCTGGCCCGGTGCGCGGCGCGATGGGCAGTGAGTGAATCGGCAGCGGGAGACGTGGCGAATCTGCTGGGCGAGCCGGTTGATTCGTTCACAGTGATGCCCAATGGCGTGGAAACCGGGCGATTTGCGCTCGCCACAAATCGGCAGGCGATGCGAGCACAACTGGATCTGCCCCAGGATCGCGTCATTTGTCTTTGTGTAGCGAACCTCAAGCCGGTCAAAGGCCAGGACGTCCTGCTGGCGGCGGCACGGCTTCGACCCGAATGGCGGGATCGCGTCACGATTGTGCTGGCCGGCGGCGATTACATGGCGGGGCAGTTGCAGGCGATGGCCGCGCGGGATCTGCCCGGCTACGACGTTCGGTTTGTCGGGGAAGTGAGCGATGTGCTGCCGTATTACCACGCGGCGGATGTGTGCGTATTGCCCAGTCGTTCCGAGGGACTCTCGAACGCCATGTTGGAGGCGATGGCCTGCGGGCTGCCGGTCGTGGCGACGGCGGTCGGCGCAGCCGGCGAGGTCATCAGCGATGATGAATGCGGGCGCGTCGTTCCTCCGGAAGATCCCGATGCGCTGGGGCAGGCGTTGAATGCCCTGATCAACGACTTTTCGCTTCGCACCAACCTTGGCGCTGCCGCCCGCGCGCGCGTTGTGAGTGAATATGACGCTTCGCTAACCGCCCGGCGATACGCCGCTGCCTGCGAAGCCCTGACGAGATCAACCAATCGAGAATTTAATACAGGAGTCTCCAGATGAGTTCGATGGCCCTTGAACAGTCCGCCGCACGCACGAGCCGCTTCTCATTGTTGTGGCGATATCGCGAACTGACCTGGATGCTGGCCTGGCGCGACATCCGCGTGCGCTACAAGCACACCCTGCTTGGGGCGGCCTGGGCCGTTGCGCCGCCGCTCATGACCATGTTCATCTTCACGTTCATCTTCGGTACGGTCGTGGGCATCGAGAAGTCGCGCCTGACCGGTTCGGAGTCGATTCCGTACGCCTTGTTCGCTCTGGCGGGACTGGTGCCGTGGATGTTCTTCGCCAACGGCCTGTCGTCGGCGGTGTCGTCGCTGACCGCCAATCGGCAATTGGTGACGAAAATCTATTTCCCGCGCGAGGTGTTTCCGCTCGCGTCGGTGATGAGCGCGATCGTCGATTTCGCGGTATCGATGCTGGCCCTGCTGGGCCTGGGCATCTATCTGCATTTCAGCGGGGCCTGGGCCTTTCAGATTCATCCGGCCATCGTGTGGCTGCCAGTCGTGGTCGCGGTGCAGCTCATCCTGATGATCGGCCTGTCGTTCCTGCTGTCCATGGCCAATCTTTACTATCGCGACGTGGGTCTGATTTTCCGCTCATTCATTCAGCTCTGGCTCTTCGGCACCTGCGTGGTCTACAACCTTGAGCCGACGGCCGGCTGGAAGCGCATGCTCATTCAGCTCAACCCCATGACTCCGATCATCCGGGCGTATCGCGATTGCCTGATCACCGGACAGATGCCGTTCGACGCCTCGTTCATCGGCGCCGCGGTCACCTCGATCGGCCTCCTGATGGTCGGCTGGTCCTGGTTCCGGCACTGCGAGTTTGATTTCGCGGAGCATATTTGAGCGGCGAATCAGTATCTGAGGGGCATGGCCCCGATCCAGCTTCAGCCCAGGGCAGAGCGAATGCGCCGCCCTGGGTTTCTTATTGGGATAGTCTATTTAGGGCCGAAGGCCCGTTCTTTCGGTTTGCGCCGAGGGTAACCACCGCAATTGAATCAAGCCTTCAGCCCTTGGACAATATGCGTTGGCTTAATTCCCAGGGCGGCGCTGCGCTTTGCCCTGGGCTTTGGCTGAGCCGCACCATTGGTGCTGAATGCCCGAGCTTCCCGACATCGTGACGTATCTGGAGGCACTTGAATCACGCGTGCTGGGCCACGCGCTTCAAACAGTGCGCATCGTCAGTCCCTTCGTGTTGCGAACTTTCGATCCGCCGATTGATGCGCTTGACGGCCGCAAGGTTGAATCGCTGACCCGCCTCGGCAAGCGGATTGTCTTTCATTTCGACAACGACCTCTATCTTGTTATCCATCTCATGATTGCGGGACGTCTCCGCTGGGAGGATGCGGAGGCAGCTACCGACGGTTCGAAAAAGCGCACGCCTATGCGGCGCGGACGATCCAAGATCGAACTCGCATCGCTTCGATTTGACAATGGATTGCTGACGCTCACCGAGGCGTCGGACAAGAAGCGGGCGTCGATTCATGTCGTGCGCGGCGATGCGGGCCTGCGCGAGCACGACCCCGGCGGGGCGGACGTGATGGAGATGGACCTCGAGGATTTCGTTGCTGCTGTTCGGCATGAGAATCACACGATCAAGCGCGTGCTCACCAATCCGCGCGTGTTTTCGGGCATCGGAAACGCTTATTCGGATGAAATCCTGCACACGGCCCGGCTCTCGCCGTTGGCCCTCTCGCAGAAATTGACGGACGAAGAAATCGCCCGCCTGTTCGAGGCCGTGCGAGCCACGCTCTTAATCTGGACCGCCCGGTTGCGCGACCAGTTCGCCGGACGCTTCCCCGAGGATCATCCACGGCGGGAGGTGGCCTGGGACC
>CAYXEY010000004.1:8686-12888 GCA_964464105.1 uncultured Planctomycetaceae bacterium | reverse complement strand
ACGCTTCCCCGGCCCCGGTGAGATCACCGCATTTCGCCCCGATTTTGCCGTGCATGGCAAGTTCGGCAAGCCCTGCCCGGCGTGTGGGAAGAAAGTGCAACGCATTCGCTATGCGGACAATGAGACGAACTACTGCGCCATCTGCCAGACGGGCGGGAGGCGCCTGGCGGATCGATCGATGTCGAGACTACTGAAGGAGGATTGGCCGAGGGAGGTCGAAGAATAGTGGCGAATGACCCATTGCGAATTGCGAATGAATGAAGAATGACGAATGTAGAATGTAGAAATAAATCGCAGTCTGCCGGGCCAACTCGCGAGCATTACGCCGAAGGTGCGGCCGCGCTGGCCAGTTCGCGAAGCGCGGAAGTGCAGCGAGCCACGTCTTCAAACGTATTGAATGCCCCGAAAGACAATCTGGTGGTTCCGCCCGTTGCGAGCGTGCCGATCGTTTCATGTGCCAAGGGTGCACATTGGATGCCCGAGCGCGACAGAATACCGAAATCGGCGTCGAGGGCTGCGGACAGTTCAGCTGGTTCGAATCCTGTGACCCGAAGCCCGAAGACCGCGACGCGCTGGCGGGGATCGGTCGGCCCGAACACCGTGATGCCTTCGCAGTCGTTGATTTCGTCGAGAAACCGGCGCGACAGCGACGAGTCGTGTTCATGCAGGGATTTGACGGATCGACCTTCAATCCACTTCAGCGCCGCGGCCAGTCCCGCCAGTCCAATCGCGTTGTGGCTGCCCGATTCGAAGCGATCAGGCATGAACGTCGGTTGCGTCGGCTCTTCGCTGACCGAGCCGGTTCCGCCTTCGACCAGCGGCGACATCTGATTTTCCAGCCCCGGTCGAATGTAGAGGAAGCCCGTGCCGAGCGGGCCCATCAGGCCCTTGTGTCCCGGCGCGGCCAGCAGGTCGATGCCGAGTTCGTTGACGTCGACCGGCAGATGGCCCAGCGTCTGGGCAGCATCGACAAGAAAAGGCACGCCGCGTTTTCGCAACTCGCGGCCGACCGCACCGACATCCTGCAGCGTGCCGGTCACATTGCTGGCATGGGCCAGGGCGACGAGCCGGGTCCGTGGCGTGACGGCGGCCAGCATGTCGGCTGGATCGACCAGTCCCGTCGCGGCATTTGCCTGCACATGCATGACGGTGATGCCGCGCTGTGCCTTCAGTGCCGCAAACGGACGCAGCACCGAATTGTGATCCATCGTGCTGGTCACAACGTGATCGCCGGGTTTCAGAAGCCCTTTGATCGCCAGGTTCAGCGCCTCGGTGCAATTCAAGGTGAAGACAATCTGGCGGGCGTCGGAGGCGTGAATCAGCCGGGCCACGCGGCGGCGGCAGTCGGCCACGAGTTCGCCAGTTTCGACCGCCTCGCGATAGGCGCCTCGTCCGGCCGACGCCCCCAACTCCTCGGCATAGCGGCGCATGGCTTCCAGCACCTCGGGCGGCTTGGGAAAGCTGGTGGCGGCGTTGTCGGCGTAGAGGCGGTCAGGCATGGTCCGTTGATAATCCGTATGATCCGCTAAGGGAGTTTCTTACAGAACCCCGGACGCAAGTCCGCGGGCCCGATCGAGAGGGTGCCCGCTCTCGATAGCGGCCCACCACTCGCGTGGCGGGTACTGTCACAACCTCAGGCGAACTGACTTATTGTAATCCATACGATCTCACCCAGCAGGCGGGTCACAAGCCCATGGCTTCACGAAAAACCTCAAATCCTGACGACGGTCTGCCGCGGTGCAACTGGGCGTCGTCTGATTCGCTTCAGGCGACCTACCACGATTACGAGTGGGGCCGGCCGATCACGACCGACGCGGGGCACCTTGAACGCATCGCGCTGGAGGTCTTCCAGTGCGGGTTGTCGTGGCGGATCGTGCTGGTGAAGCGAGCCGCATTGAAAGAGGCGTTCCGCGACTTCGATCCCAAGCGCGTCGCCGCCATGACGGCGCGGGATGCCGAGCGGATCTGCGGGAACGCCGAGGTCATCCGCAATCGTGCCAAGGTTCTGGCCACCATTCACAATGCCAAGTGCATGCTCGAGCTGGCCGGGGCCCACCGAACCTACAAGCGCTGGTTAGACCGGTTGCCCTTCGCGGAGATGAAGCACCTCCCGGCGGCGATCACGACTTTTAAGGATGCGGGGTTCAAATTCATGGGCCCCGAAACGGTCAAATGCTACCTCATGGGTTGCGGAAAAATCGAGCCTGAGCACGAGCCACATTGCCACCGCTCAATTCGTCAACGGGGCCGTTGAAATCCAGTTGAACGCTCTGAAACATCTCGTCCTGTCCGGAAAAATCAGCGGCGAAACGGTCGGCAAGGCGGATCGTGGGTGAATCGGCGCCACGATTCGAGATTGGATTCTAAACTTCAGGGGTTGCATTGCCCGATGAAATGACTATCATCCTCGTACACATCGGGAGGGCTTTGAGAGTCGCTCCCGAAAACGTGGGGCCTTTTCAACACCCATCGCAGGCATACGCAACGACGGAACGTGAAGCAGCCCCAGGACCAGGATGGTCGATTCGCCCGTTCACAAGGCATTGTTATTCGGACGTGAAAGTCGCCCTGTGACCGGTGCAAATCCAATTCGGAGTTTCCACAAGATGGAAGAGAAATCTCGACACGAGATCATTACCCGCGCCAAGATCAGTTGGACGGAGCAAAAGACCAATATGACCCAGCGAGCCTGGATCGACCGCGAGCTGCGGGAGATCGGCATGAAGGCGCTGACCAATGAGGAAGTATCCAACTACGGCCTCGTCGTCACGCCCCAGCTTTTCCTCTAATCAGCGTCTCACGCTCACGGATTGAGCAACCGCGTAGGACACATTCCTTCGCGCCGCAAGCTTGTCGCCCCGTTTTGACTCGCGTCGTCATTCCCAACCCAGGCGGTGCCCGCCATGCGTGCCATTGTCGTTGAATCCGGCAAGGCGGAGCTGCGCGACGTGCCCAAACCGGTCGCCGCGCCGGGCGAAGTTCTGGTGAAGGTCTCGAACGCCGGCATCTGCGGCACCGATCTCGAAATCCTTAAAGGCTACGCCGGCTACCGTGGCATCCTGGGCCACGAGTTCGTCGGCACGGTGGTGCAGGGGCCCGAGGGCCTCGTGAGTCAGCGCGTGGTCGGCGAGATCAACTGCGTCTGCGGCAAGTGCGACCTGTGCCTGAGCGGGCTGTCGATTCACTGCCGCCGACGGTCGGTCATCGGCATCGTGGATCGGCCGGGGGTCTTCGCTGAATTTGTCGCGGTTCCGGAGCGGAATTGCCACATCGTGCCTTCGTCGGTGGACGACGAGGCGGCCGTCTTTGTCGAGCCGCTGGCCGCAGCCTACCAGGTGACCCGGCAGATCAAGTTGGAACCGCGAACTTCGGTAACGGTCCTGGGCACGGGGCGGCTTGGATTGCTCGTGGCTCAGGTGCTCGCGACACGCAAGTGCAAGTTGCAGGCCGTGGGCCGTAATCCGCGCACGCTCGACCTGCTCGATCGCAAGGGCATTCGCACGGCGCTGCTCGCCGACCTGCGACAATTCGGCGATCAGGACGTGGTCATCGACTGCACCGGCTCGCCCGATGGCCTGGCAACTGCGATCAAACTGGTCCGTCCGCGCGGCACGATTCTGATGAAGACGACCTGCAAGGATGCGAGCGGCATCGACATGACGCCGATCGTGGTCAACGAAATCAGCTTGATCGGCAGCCGCTGCGGTCCCTTTGATCTGGCCCTGGATGCCCTCGCCCGGCGGGAGATCGACACGGCCGGCATGGTCACCCGCCGGATGCCGCTTTCGGCGGGAGTTGATGCGCTGGGGGTCGCGGCTCAGCCCGATCAGACCAAAGTCCTGCTGCGCTGCGGGGAATAAGATGCCGCCGCAATCGCTTCTGCTCGAGCCATTCCACGATACGCAGTTGCTCCGTTTCCCCGGATTCGATGCGATCCCGGGCTTCGTTCACGCGATCACCACGCGCCCGTGGAACATGGCCCCGCATCGCGGACCTGAGGCAGACAAGGCGGTCGAGCGGCGAAGGCGAATCTGCGCGCACTTGGGCTTCGAATTCGACAAACTGACTGCCGCCGATCAGATTCACAGCGGACATGTCGTGCGCATCACGTCTGCCGATGTCGGCGCGGGCCGCTTTGGTCGGGACACTGCGGTGAAATTCGTTGATGGCCTGGTATGCGATATGCCGGGCGTGCCGCTGCT
>CAYXEY010000004.1:0-8676 GCA_964464105.1 uncultured Planctomycetaceae bacterium | reverse complement strand
CGGCCGACTGCCTGCTCATCATGGCGGTCGATCCGACGCGGCGGGCCGTGGGCACGGCGCATGCGAGCTGGCGTGGCACGGTCGCGGGTATCGGGTCGAATCTGATTCGCGCCATGTCACAGTCGTTCGGATCGAAGCCGCACGATCTCATGATCGGACTAGCGCCGTGCGCATCTCCGCCGCGATACGAGGTGGGTGAAGACGTGTGCCGGATCGCCCGCGAAATGCTGCCAACTGGAGACTCAATCCTGCCGCAAGCGCCGTCCGGGCGGCGTTGCTTTGACTTGAAGACCGCCAATACAAAGGTGATCGTTGACCTTTGCGTGCGGCCGGATCGAATCGTCACCGCCGCCGAATGCACCATGGCCGACGCCCGTTTTTATTCGCACCGCCGCGATGGCGAAACTACCGGACGGTTCGCGCTCTTTGCCGGTTTCCGATAACGCCAAATACCACGACGGACTGAATCGCGCTCCACCGAACACCGATAACGGCGACGGGATAGGGGGGGGCGAATGCGAGCAGACAAGGCAGTCGTACTATGTTCGGGCGGCCTCAACAGCGCTGTCGTAACGTCAATCGCAAGGCTTGAGCACGATGTCACGCTTCTGCATGTCAGATGGGGTCATCGCTGTCAGTCGAAAGAACTCGATCTCTTCGAGCGCTTTGCAGATTCCGTCGGAATCACACAGCGTGTGGTGATCGATTTGCCCTATTTTCCCGAAGTCGGCACCAGCGCCCGGGTCAACAAGCGACGGCAGCTCGAAGATGCCCTGGCCATGTCCGCCGGACAGAACTCCAGCTATATGCCCGGCTTGATCGCAGCGCTTCTGGCGGCCGGCTTCACGCAGGCCAGCGCCATTCAAGCGACGAAGGTGTACATCGGTGTGAGCGAAAACCTCGGTCCGCCGGCGCCGCCCACGTCGAGGCTCTTTCCCGATTACTCGCGGGAGTACCTTCAGCTTTTCAATCACCTGTACCTTTCTGCGACGCCGGAAAGGGCAATTTCGATTGAGACGCCCGTCATCGATCTCACCCGGGCCGATATCGTGCGGCTCGGCAATCGGCTGGCGACGCCGTTCGAACTCACCTGGTCCTGCATGGCCGGGACGGCGGAGCCGTGTGGACGGTGCCTCGGCTGCGCGACGCGCAATCGCGGATTCGTCGACGCTGCCGTGCCCGACCCGCTTCTGCGGCGTCCGGCCATGGCGATTCAGAATTGAGTCGCGGTGCTCATCTGTGCTGACTGACAGGCTCGCACCGCGTCGAGCAGTCCGGGGCGATCCTGCACTTGGATGGTCTCGTCGTCGAGATCCCATTTACCCATGGGCGGCTCGGACTTCGTAGTCACATACGCGTACTCAGTCGCGCCCAGCCCGCCGCCGGGAATGTAAGAGCCGACGCGGGCGACTTGCGCCCACGGAATCTCGATGCTGCGAAAGAGCCCGCGCAGGCGAACACCCTGACGATCGACGATCAAGCGGCGGACGTACCCCTGGGCGAGGGCCAGCATCGTCCACAGGACCACGAGCGAGGCGGTGATCTTGATCCATGTGGGCGTATTGGCGACAAGAAGAAAGATCTGCAAGCCGTTGATCGGTAGCATGACGATCAGGAAGATCGAGAGCGGCGTGCGCAGGAATGGCCACGATCGCGCCGGCGGGTGCGCGGTGGGCCGTGGGGTTGACTCGTCAGGGTTGTGCACGATTAGTGATCGTAGTACGTATGGCTCGGCCGTCCGGCCAGGATCTGCTCCTTGCCCCAGTTGGCCACGTTGCGGAACGCGTCCGAGTGAATGAACCCGTCGAAGGCGGCCTTGTCGGACCATTGCGACAGAATGACGTAGCTGCGTGCGTCGTCGATGTCGCGGTACATCTTCGATTCGGTGTGTCCGGCGATGTTTCGCATGGCGTGAATCACGTTGCGAAAAGCGGTTTCAAAGGTCTCCTCCTTGCCGGGGAGAACCTTGTAGTTCATGCCGATGGTGACCATCTTTTGCTCCGAATAAATGTGTTCCAAGAATGGCTACGATAAGGCAAATCGCCAGCAGCGTCACGGTCGTCAGCGCGGAACTCGGAAGTCGGAACGCGGAACACAGGGGTCGGAATTCCATGTTTCGCGATCGCACTTCCGCGTTCAACGCCCCCCTTTCGCTGCGTTGACAGGGTGCGAGGGTCGGGGACAATAGAACGGTCTGCGAGAGCAGGCGTGGAGCGATGTCCGAGTGGCTGAAGGAGCATGCTTGGAAAGCATGTGTGCGGGCAACTGCACCGGGGGTTCGAATCCCTCTCGCTCCGATTCGCCAGTGGCGAATCAGAGCAGGTGAAAAGTAGAGCATGTGATCAGGTGAAGGAGAGCGGTTGGCGGGCGAACGCGCTCCAATTCGCTACTACGATACCTGCGGTCACCTGTTCAACTGCTCACCTGTTCAGTTTCTGTTCTACGAAGCAACCAGCGGCGTTGTGCACCGAGTTCGTACCCGATGCTAAACGCGCCAGTTTCCTGTGTACTAATCGTTTGAATTGCTATTCAACCGCATCGCCGCTTGGTTGCGCTGGTCGGTTAGAATCTGGGCCTAGACATGTCCGCCGAACCCAAGAAGCCACTTCCGCCGCTTCAGGACGACGTCATTAAATTCATAGCTGTATTGGCTTTGTTCTTTCTAGTGCTCGTGCCTAGCGCGGTTTGGGTTGCAAGCCTGACGGGCCTAATCCCGAATTAACAAGTTCAGACGCCACCAGTTCCCGCTATTGAGATCGTCGAGGTGTTGTGCAGACTCGTATTTGTCCGGTCCGTATGGCTGATGTCTTCCGGGTTGCACCTGCGCGAACTGGCGGCGCGACCTGCTCCCTCGCGGTCACATGATCTCCTGCTCACCTGTTCAGTTGCTGGTGGGCGATGTAGTCGGCACATTCCGCAAGCTGGGCGGCGCCTTGGCCAGGTATTCCGCCGCTAAGTCCGACTTTCCCCAACCCTCGTACAACTTCGACAGGTCCATCGCGGCCAGTTGCGCTCGCTCGTTGTCCACGCCGAGAATGGCGACTTCGTCGGCATAGGCCGCAAGGAGATGGGGCTCCGCTTCCTCGTAGCGCTTTTGAAGCATGAGCGATTGCCCCAGGTTTCCGCGGAGCATCGCCGTCAGCAGGTCTTTTTCACCCATTTTGACGGCCGCCTTTTCGTATATTTCCCGGAAGATGACCTCGCACTCCTCCAGTCGCCGCGCGGTCATCAGCGCGGTGCCGTAATTGTTCCTGAAGATCAGCGTATTGGGATGATCGGGCCCCAGGATCCTCGGTGCGGCTTCCGCAGCCTCGCGCACCAGCTCCATCGCCTTGTCGAATTGCTTTGCGTGTCTGTAGGCGGAGGACAGATTCGACATAGTGGTCAGTATCGCAGGATCGTCCGGTTCGAGGACACGACGTTCGGTCTCCAACACCCGGGTCAGATGTTCGATGGCTTCCTCGTTTCGCTTGACCCGCACCAGGGCCATGCCCAGATTGCTGCGAATGATGAGGGTTCGAAGGTGATCGGCCCCATACGTTTTGTTCGCCAGATCCAGGGCCTGTTCGGACAACTCGATGGCCCGCCCGTGCTGATCGCGCTCGCTGAGCAGGCTTGCGAGGTCGCTCATGGTCGTGATCACGTCGCTGCGCTGATCGCCGGTGACTTTCCTCCGACGCTCCAGAAGATCCTCAAACATCGCCTGGGCCTCGTCCAAGCGTCCGAGTTTCCGCAGGCAGCTTGCCAACTGATTCATCGGTTCAAAGATCCGCGGGTCGTCTTCTCCGAACACTCTCACCCATGACTCGATGTTCTGTCGGGCAAGCTCTGCCGCATCTCGATAATTTCCACGGCTAATTACGATCGACGTAAGAACCTGAAGGGTGCTCAGGGTATGGATGTCATCGGGACCGCGGGCTTTTCGAAAATGTTCGAGCAAGTCGCGCGCGATCGTCTCGGCTTCGGGATACTTGCCCATCCGCAGCAGCACTTCTGCTTTGAGCAGTCGTCCTATTGCGACTTCATGCGCATCCTGACCCAGTTTCGATTCGCCCAGTGCAAGCCCCGCGTCTGCCTGTGCGCGGGCCTCGGTCAGCAGCCCGAGACTCAGGTAGGACCGTCCGATTGCGAATCGGACCGGCACCGCCACCTCCGGCTGTGTCGGCTCCATGCGCGCGGCGTCGTCGGCGGCACGCTCCAGCAGATCGACGACCCGGACGTCGCGCCCTTTCCGCGCGGGGTCGGCGGAAGAGAGAATGTTTGTCAGGACTTCGTTGACGGCCTCAGACTGGCGCTCACGCCGCTCCGCCAGATCGCGTTGAGTCTCCGCCGTCGCAGTGGCCTCTATCGCATTTTTCTTCTCGCGCTCGGCGATATCGCGCTGCGTATTGGCTGCAGTGGTCGCGTTTTCGGCACGCTTCCGTTCGTCTTCCGCGCTCTGCCAGAGCCTGAGACTGACCACCAGTCCGGTCGCAATGACGGCCACCACGATTCCAGCGGCGATGGCGATCACCTGATAGCGGCGTGCCTGCTTGCGCAGGGTGTACCACATGCTGTCGCGCCGCGCCTGAATCGGCTCGCCCGCGAGATAATGACGGATATCAGACGATAGCTCCGCAACGCCCTGGTAGCGCCGTTCGGGCTCTTTGGCCAGGCACTTCATGATGATGGTGGACAGTTCGTCATCGATGCGACGGTTGACCTGCTCCGGCGGGACCGGCTCGGCCCGCATGATGTTGTCCAGCACGTCGCGCGGCGAACCCTCGACGGAGTAGGGGTGCTTGCCTGTGAGCAGGTAATAGAGAATCAGGCCCAGCGAGTAGATATCGCTGCGCGTGTCGATGCCTTCGGGTTTGCCGAGGGCGTGTTCGGGACTGGCCCAGGAGAGCGATCCGAGAAAGTGCCCGGACTGGGTCAGTTCCATTGAGACGTCTGACGAGTTTTCGGTCGGGGCGCTGCCGCGGGCCAGGCCGAAGTCCAGGACGCGCGGCAGGCCGTCGCTGTCCACGCGGATGTTCGCGGGCTTGAGGTCGCGGTGAATAACGCCGTGCTGATGGGCGTGTTGTACGGCCTCGCAGATGGCCAGGAATGGCCCGAGAATGGCTTCAAACCGGTCGGAGGACGCATCAGAGGCCGATTTTGTCGCGCTCGTGCCCACGTGCTGATCGATCGGCAGGCCATCGACGTACTCCATCACAAAGTATGGACGGCCCTCGCTCGTTAGACCGCTGTCGAAAATATGGACGATGTGCGGATGCCGCAGGCCGGCGACCAGATCGACCTCGCGCTCAAAGCGCCGCCGGGCGACGTCGTTGGCAAAGGCCCCGTCGAGCAACAGCTTGATGGCCACGCGCCGCCGGGTCGACCGCTGCGTGGCGGAGAAGACGACGCCCTGACCGCCGCGCTTGATCTCCACCAGATCGTCGTAACCCGCGATGACCGGGACCGCGCCGCGCGATCGCCCCGACATACGTATCTGTTGGAGCACGGCGTCTGGATCACGATACCAGTCTGAGCTTGCCATGGTTTCGACCCTTTGCTCACCCACTCCATGGGATCGGCCCGATTCATTTGCATGAACCGGGCCGAGCGACTTTCTTGATTCGTGCTTCAGGGGCGTTTGTTGCCTTCACTCCTCAATTGCAATTCGACCGCGATCCGTACCAGCTTCCGCCCCAAGTGCTGCCGTCGTACTTCCAACTTCCCGAGAAGACCAGTCGATTCGGCTCGAACACAAACTCCACGTCGCCCTGGTTATTCACGCCCACCCAGCGGCCCGTGAACTTCTGGCAGTTTGCACAGGCGCCGTCACCCTGAGTGAGCGTACCTGAAAGTCTTTCGGTGGTGCTGTAGTTGGTCACCGTGCCGGTCAGGTTGGCGCCATTCTGCACGAAGGTGATGTTGCCGTAATCGCTGGTCCATGACGAACCGGAGATCGTGGTGCAACCGGGCTCGGGTTGCGACGTGATCGACAGGGTGATTTCCACAAGGTTTGATTCCACGTTGTTGGAATCAACCACCTGGCAATACATCGTGCGAGTCTCATTGCGTGGGAAATCCGCACGGGTGAAGAAGGCCGGGCCGCCCTGTGACCAGCCGCCTTCGTCGCTGCGCATCCAGAAGTAGTAATACGGGGCCTGCCCGCCGGTGACCGTGGCGCCGAAGTTGTAGGTCTGATTTGGATCAACCTGAGTCGCGCTGGCTCCAACTGTCAGTTCCGGCACCGGGCCGGCCTGACCATTGACGGCCGCCGCAATCGGGCCGCTGGTCGAAGTGGACTGTCCACCGGGGTTGAACAGCGGGCCGGTGGCGTTGGTATCGCAGTCGGCCCCGGTGAGCGGCAGCAGGGCGGCGACCAATACGAAACTCAGAAGCGACGCTCGATGTTGGTTGGACTTGAACATGTTTATGTCTCCAGTTTCCGGTGTCTCGATTGACTTGCCACCCCATGGGTGACGTGACACCAGAACTGGCCGACATCGCGGGCGATTCTGACAAGAAACCATAGTTTGTTGTAAGCACTGATAAAACAATGAGTTGCGATCAGCCTTCTGCCGCGACCTGGACCTCAATCAACTCGCTGAGCCGCCGGGTGATTCGTGATTTGGCCTGGTAGACGCGATCGATGGAGATGTTGAGTGCTTTGGCGGTGGACTGCGGATCGTTGCCGTTGACCGCGTAATGCTGAAACGCCTGGCGATCGAGTTCGTTGAACTCCGCGTCGATTACCCGCATGGCCTGACGCACGTGATGGCTGCGCCATTCGGCTTCCCAGGTGGCGTCGATGTCGTCGTCGCGAGAAGCATCGGCCACCTGGGTATCGAGTTCGGC
The DNA here is from genome assembly GCA_964464105.1 of uncultured Planctomycetaceae bacterium. GTDB lineage: Bacteria > Planctomycetota > Phycisphaerae > UBA1845 > UTPLA1 > CAYXEY01. The sequence goes on along the minus strand of CAYXEY010000004.1, from coordinate 1,845 downwards.
CGGACGCAAGCGCGCGCCGCCGCGGGTACGCCGCTTGATGATGACGTGCAGCGTGATCGTCTTAAGGTATCCGCGAAAGCGACCGCGGGCAGGATCGTATTGAAAACTCGGCAGGGCCGAGGTGAGGTTGACCAGCACGTCCTGCAACACGTCGTCGCAGTCGGTCTGCTGCACGCCCTGACGCCGGGCGAATCCGCGAATCAGCTCGCCATACTGTTCACAGAATTGCGCCCATGAGGGAGACTGCGGCCCCGTGGCGAGCGACTGCAGCAGAGAGACATGTGTCGAGCGATCGTACATGGGTTCGACCTTGCGATGCGCAATAATACGAGCCGACGTCGCAAACGATCTATACAGCTTCCCATGATACCACGTTGCGCGGGAAGTCGAGTTATGGAAGATGGGGCCGATCGGAGTCGTTTACGCCGGACAGGGTCGCGGCCACACCGTCGGATAATGCGGTTGGCCTGGCCTCAAATCCGGCGGAGCGGAGCTTGCTCATGTCGGCCTGGGTGTAGTTCTGATATTGCCGCGATAGGGAAGCAGGCATGTCGATGAACTCGATGCGCGGGGGGCGGCTGAGAGCCGCGAAGGTCGCTTGGATCAGGTCGAAGAAGGTGCGGGCGGTGCCTGTGCCTGAGTTGTAGAGGGCATTGGGGGCGGGGTTCTTCCATAACCAGAGCATGTGCTCGATGCAGTCGTTGACGAAGACGAAGTCGCGGCGCTGCTCGCCATCCTTGATGGCCGGGTCGTTGGATTTGAAGAGCCGCATCGCGCCGGTTGCAAGGATCTGCTTGCGGGCCTGCCAGACCACGCTGGCCATGCCGCCCTTGTGCAGCTCGCGGGGACCATAGACGTTGAAGAACTTCATGCCGGCCCAGCGCGGTGGGACGGGCTTGCTCGCAGCGACCTGGTCCAGCGCCCACTTGTCGAAGTCGTTCTTGCTGCGGCCGTAGAGATTGAGCGGAGCGAGTCGCTCCGGTGGCGTTCGGTCATCGAAACCCTGCGAGCCGTCGCCGTAGGTGGCGGCGCTGGAGGCGTAGATCAGCGGCACGCGATGCGCGGCGCACCAGTTCCACAATCGCTGGGTATAGCGGATGTTCACTTCGACGAGATAATCCCAGCGCGTCTCGGTGGTGCGGCTGCAAGCGCCGAGGTGGAAGATGGCCTCGGGAGAAGCGCGTCCGGCTTCCAGATCAGCGAGGAACTTTTCGTGGCCGAGGACGGGCGGGTTTTTCAGGCCTTCAAGGTTCGGCGTTTTGAGCGGCGTGACTTCGCGATCAGCGAGCAGCAGTTCGTGGCCATCGCGCGCGAGACGATGCGCGAAATTGGAACCGATGAACCCTGCCGCGCCGGTGATTGCGATCATCTCAAGGACTCTGTCACTTATTTGGTGTGCCACTGCTTCAAGCAGTGCTAACGTGATCGGGCATCCACTCGCCAGCCCACTGCTTGAAGCAGTGGCACGCTAGAAAAAGACCTTGGCGAAGCGAAGCGCGCCCTGCTTCCAGGGCACGCGGTGCGAGACGCCGCTGGCGTTTTCGAACTTGTGCAGATTCGCCAGGTACCACTCATAATTCCGCACCAGGGCGTCGCGATTGCTGAACTTCGGCTTGTATCCCAGCGTCTTCTCAGCCTTTTCGATCGAAACAAAAGAGTCCTTCGATGCGGTCTCATAGACCCATTTATACAACGGGCTGAGCTTGAGCATCTCCAGAAACCGCAGGGTCCAGATCATCGGCGCTGCGGGGAAGCCCTTAATTTTCTTGCCGAAACCGGCGCGATCCAGCACGGCCTGGTAGTCCTCGCGCATGGTGAGGAAGTCCTTCGCCCCGATGTTGAACA
>CAYXEY010000003.1:0-35854 GCA_964464105.1 uncultured Planctomycetaceae bacterium | reverse complement strand
ATATCGTCGCAGCAATTCTCCCGTTCTTCACGAATGCGGCGAGTAAGCCACCACACGGCCGGATGGTAGAAGAGCACGCTTTCCATCAAACGTTGAAGCATGTTGACGAGATAGTCGTAACGGCGAATGTGGGCCAGTTCGTGAGCGAGCAGCGCTTCTAGTTGACTGGGAGAAATCTCTGAGAGAATGCTGATCGGAACGAGCAACACCGGCCGCAACCAGCCGACAATGCAGGGCACGTCGACTTGCGCCGAGGCGAGCGAGCGGAAGGGTCTTGTGATCCCAATGCGCCTGGCGAGACGATGGACGGTCAAGTCAATTCGATCAGGTAGCTTCTCAACAGCGGATTTCGTCAATCGGCTTGCGCTCTGGCAACCTGCGCCGATGCGCAAACTGATCAACATGAATCCCATGAGCCAGACGAATGCGAGATAGGGCGCCGCCCTGTCGAGCTGGTCGACACGCCTGCCATACCAATCCTGCAACCCCGATTCGGAGCGGCCTGCGTGGCCGGATTCAGCCATCGCTTCCGGAAAATCGGACCAGGAGTTCGCGATGGTGAAATTCACTGATGTAATCACCGGCGAAGGAGCCGCGTGCGACGTCGCCTGGGCCAACTCGTGGGTCAGCGTACATGGGACAACGAGAAACATGGCAGCCATGGCAACACACGCGATGCCGTATCGAACGGTCGCAGTCGCGCGTTCCAATCGCGTCAGCAAGAGCGCGGTCAGCGCCGCGAGCGCGAGGATCTGCCAGAGCGAATGCAGCAGCGTCCAACCCAGTCCGCGCGTGATATTGTCAGTGAGTAGCAATCGAAACAGACTCAAGGCTTCTTACCCTCCATTTGATCGAGCAGGGCGCGAATCTCTTTCAATTCCGCCGGAGAGGACTTGGTGATGGAGAGTGCCCGCATGACCATCGCCTGGGCCGACCCGCCGAAAACGCGGTCGACCAGATGGCCAACCAGGGTACGTTGCGTTTGTTCACAGGACACGGCAGCGCGATATACATGGGTTCGCTGGGAATCGTCACGCCGGACCAGGCCTTTCTCAAACATGATCTGCATGAGCTTGAGCACGGTCGTATAGCCGGCCTCGCGAGTCAAAGTCTCGCAGACCTGACGAACGGTCGATGGCCCTCTGTTCCAAAGGACCACGAGGATTTCGAGTTCGGATTCGGTCGGCTTGGGAAGGAGCTTTTTCATGGGTCCTCAAATCAGGTGTCTCACTATTCTACGAATCTCTTCGTAAGAGTCAACGAATGATTTCGTAGTTTATTGCGGGGTAGTGGCGGAAGGCCAACCGCTGGGGTCGCCCAAATCGGTCCAAATTATCAGACACGCCTGCTAAATTTTGAAAACGGCAATCGATCCCTCGAAACGACCGAGGTTCGCCGAACATCGCGCCAATCGCCGAACTCAAGACGGGATTGCCAGCCCGCGTCCGCCTCGAGCTGGATGCACGTCAAATCCGATTCGAGGCGTGTCAGCCAATCGACATCGATCGCACCGTAGGGTCGGAGCCTTTCGAGGACGCTCGGCTCGTTGCTGAACGGAATCGCCCAAAAAAGTCCCCGCCGACTGGTACTACAGTTGCACTTTACGTTTCCGTTTTCGATACTGGCAACGCCTCGCGATTGCCTGATGCCGGCGTCGCCAGATGGACCACATCAGCGTTCGGTCGCCCTCGTTCGGGCGCGGCCAGACGATTCGAATCAGGAGTCGTCTGGCTTCCGGCTCAGTCACCGGAATGAGGTCGCCGCGCTATTTGAGTGAGACCGCTTTCGCGACGTTTCGGTGGAGCGAACCACCGTCAGGAACGCCGGTGCAAACATGGACAGTGTGCCGCGAGTACGAAGTCGGGTTGCAGCCCCGCCTCAAACGCGCGATTGAGCATCTTCATCGCCAACAGCGGTTTCGTGGCGAACGTCGTGTCCTCCGGCACGTCCGCTTCCTTGCACCGTGTTTCGTTGGAACACCACGATCTGGCAATTCTTGATGCGGCCGGCCGTGCCGGAGTATTGACGCTGCACGCCTACAGACTTGTTGCCCTTATCCAGGAAGCCGGTCTCATCGACGATGAGCACGCCGGGATCACCGGGGCTGACGAGATGCTCGGCAGCGTATCGAATCAACGCATCGCGAACCGCGTCGGCATCCCAACTCGCTCGGCCGAGCAGCCGCTGAATGCCGTAGGGCTTCTCCCGCCCGAGGAGCTCCGACAACTGCCAACTGTTCTTGCGATCCACCCGGCCCAGCAGGCCACGGAGATAGCCGGTGGCCTAAGATCCGAGATCGTGGCGACCAAAACAGGGCCCTGCACGACCAGCCATTTCATCAAATTGCGTCGACCATCCTCGCACCGTTCCGCCATCCATGCCAATACCACTCCTTGCAAGCCATCCATGGCCTGACTCCCCTGTATCGGCTGATATTAAAGATGCGCAACTGTAGTACACTACCACTTTTCCAAGGCTTTCAGAGCCGCACTGCCCGACGCCGGCAGGTTCGCAAAATGCAATCGGCAATCGCATCCAGAAAAGCGGGCGACGAGATTCGAACTCGCAACGTCTAGCTTGGAAGCCCCGCCTTGCATTTAGCCGATTGGCTCAAAAAGCCTGTGTTGACAGCAGCTTAGCGATTTCTCTCATTTTCGCAATTCGTCGCATTTTGACGCGTTTTGTCGCTTCTTGTGGTAGTACTACCACTTCATAAGAGTGCAAAGACGGCATCGGGAAACACGTCGCACTGCCGGGCTGCTTGATCGCATCCAAGAGCCGACAGGTGGACACAAGGAGTCCGAACGCACTTGTGTCGCGTTCAGAACGATCGGCGTGGCAGGTAGCGGTGCGGAACGGTCCTGTTGCCGTGCAGACTACCATTGGTGCCCGTCAATCGAGTCCCACGACAGGATGGTTGCATCCGATCGATTTTGATCGGCGTCACCGCCATAGACCACGATGCGGGGAGCTTTAGCGGCGTTTCCAATCGCTTCTCCTGCCTGGCGGCCCGCGTTGACGAGGTCTTGTGTGGCCGTCCGTCCGGCTTTCGCCTCAACAACGGTCAGATGTCGCCCCTCGTCGATGATGAGATCGCTTTCGACGCCGTGCCGATCCCGATAGAAGAACAACCCGGCGTTCTCACCGCGATTCAATCGGTGCTTGAGAATCTCAGACACGATCCACGTCTCGAAGATGGGTCCGCGCAAGGGGTGCAACGCGAGTTGGGCGGCGTCCCGAATCCCGAGTAGCCAGCACACGAGGCCCGTGTCGTAGAAATGCAGCTTCGGCGCCTTGACTAGGCGCTTGCCGATGTTGCCGAAATAGGGCTGGAGACGAAATGCAATGAAAGTGGCCTCCAGTATGGACAACCAGGCCTTTGCAGTGGGTTGGGAGACACCGGCATCCAGTGCAAGCGACGAGTAGTTCACGAGTTGAGACGTTCGACTCGCGCACAACTGCACGAACCGCTGGAAGGCCACCAGATCGCCGACGGCGGAAACCAGGTGGACATCCCGCTCCACGTAGGTTTGGACGTACGAAGCAAGCCAATCGCTGGGCGGAATTCGTCGGTCAAGAATACGTGGGTACCCACCGGTGAACATCGCTTCGTCCAGTGATCGGGGATAACGCTTGAAGCGACGCGCTTCGCTGCGTGCGAGCGGCATCAGATGGAGGACTGCGCTCCGTCCTGCCAATGACTGGCTGACGGATTCCATCATGGTCAGGCTTTGGGAGCCGGTGAGGATCCACCGGCCGTGCTTCGGGTTTTCGTCGATCATGCCCTGCAGATAAGACGTCAGATTCGGAACACGCTGAAACTCATCAAGGATCGCGCCCTTTTGAAACTGCTCCAGGAACCCCCGGGGATCCGAGTTGGCAAATGCCCGGGTATCTGGGGCCTCCAGATTCGCGTAGGTGTGCTTGGGAAAGACCATCCGGCACAGGGTGGATTTTCCGCTCTGGCGGGGCCCGGTCAGTGTGACCGCCGGGAAGCTCCGCGCCAGGGCTCGAAGTCGGGGGGCCAGGTCTCGCTCAATCATGACATCTCAGCATAGCCCGTCGTTGCGGCTATTTCAAGATTGGACTTTGAATCAGCCAACCTGGAGTCGCCGAAGGACCAGGGACAGACGCGGGCATTGCGCTTTCTGTGGACTCTCAATTCTCGGCCGGAGCCCGACTGCTGCTTTGGGCCAACTATAGCCTGTACATGTTTTTATACCGCTGCTGGCGGCAGCGTTTATGACTGCCGTCAGAGATCCGGCGGCGCAATCCACCGACTTTCGCCTATCAGGATATCGGCGGTGAATGGTCGCTGAGCCTCATCCGCTAATTAGCCGTTGTACGAATTGCTGGACATCCTCGCCATTGAGGGTGTTGTCGTGATTGATGTCGGCGGGACAGAGGGCAGCCGGGGTTGGGTCGAACAGGGCCTGGACGAATGGAGCGATGTCGGCGGGATTGGTTTGGCCGTTGTTGTCGAGGTCTCCGGAGCCGCAGGTTGTGCCGGTGAAGGCGATTGAGATCGGCAGGCCCAGGGTGCTACCGGTGATGGGCGAGGTGGTGACGGTTGGTGTTGCGGTTGTGGGGTTGGTGATGGATGCGAGCATCGGCGTGGTGAAAATCGGGTCGCCGGGGTTGAAGTGGCAGCCGAGTGGACAATCCGGATCGGCGTTGCAGGCCTCGCGGCTGCAGCTGAGCGAGCCGAAGCCGGTGGCGTAGAGCTTGTTGTCGGTGGTGTTGGTCGTGATGCTCGTCAGGAAGCGGATGCCGGGGATGGTGATGACCTTGTGACCGGCGGGACTCGTGTCGAGACCGGACGCGGCGTTGCCGCTGCGGATGATGGCGTAGCGGTGGATAACGGTGTCCGTGGCGTCCGGGCCATCCAGCGAGGTGGAGATGTAGAGCCAGTCGCCGTTGACGTGTAATGCAGTCGGAGCCTGCACCTGTCCCGTCAGTAGGACGCGGATTTCATTCGTTGTGCCGGTCGGATGGATCAGGACGTAGTTGTAGTCGTTGACCCCCTGGGCGCTGATCACGAAGAGGTTGCCAAATCCATCGACATCCAGTTCACGGAGCCGCGAGGCATCGGGGGAGAAGACTATCTCGCTGCAGTCAGTTGAGGTCGAGACCACGGATGAACCGATGGCCGGATTCAGTCCGTGGATGGAGATCAGATTGCAGTTCCCGTTGCCGGTCAGCTGCACCTTCGCCGCGGCGCGATACGGACAGCCTGATCCATTCGCTCCGGGCGGATCGACCTGGATGGGAAGAACGAACAGCGCGTTGCCGCTGGGATCACTCGGATCAAACGCGGCATCCAGCAAGGCATAGCCGCCGCCGGACGTAAGACCGACGCGTACCGTGCTTCCTGTTGTGACGTTCGGCAGGCTGACATTGCTGAACGTCTTCGGCGCCAGCCGGATGGCCCCATCACTCAGCCGGATCAAGCCCATCACGCCATGCAGCTGATGGAGATTGCCCGCGTTGTCCTTCACCAGCGGGCCATTCCCGCTCCGCTGGCCGTTGTGCTGACCGGGCGATGGGATCGCGGTACCCGCCACGTTCGTCTGCGTGTTTACTGAATAGAGCGAGTCATTCTGCCCCTCGCCCGACGGCTTGCCGGCGATGACGAGTCCGCCGGGGACCGTTGACGCCAGTGCACTTCCGCTGCTGGCGCCTGCGGTGCCATCGCAAAGGTTCAGCATGGTTGGATCATGGAACCCGCTGCTCCAGTTCATCAGGTCGGACAGATCCACGTAATGATCCTGACCCATCTGATCTGCGCAGAGGTTGGTGGCATTGACACTGTTGCCATACTCGCTGAGCAGATAGAGGTAATCCAGTGACTCGACCCCGCAGGCCCCCTCCCCGCTGAAGTCCCCGCAGGCGCACCACAGGCACACCACCGGGTCGAAGTCGTCGATCAGGATGCAGGCGTCAACTCCGCGAAGCTCCAACTCCACATAGGTGCCGCGCGTAAAGTTGAGTGTACCTCTGGCGAAGCGGCCACTGAACGATGCGAAGTCACTTGAGGCAATCGAGCCGGGGCCGCTCGCCGGTGGATACAGCCGGGCGACCTCGATGAGGTCCGCACTCGGGCCACTCCCCGAGAGCACGTCCGGCGCATCCGAGAGATAGACCACCAGTTCATCACTGGCCTGGCCGCAGAACTTGTAGTTGAACTTCACCTCGATCTCGTCTTCACCCGAGCGGGCGAAAGCGCCATGGACCGCGATGGACGAAGCGCTCGGACAGGGCGGACTACTTGGCGGACAATCAGTTTTGCTCGTCCGCATGGCCATTGCGTGATTGGTGGGCGCATTCGGAATTGGCGCAGCCACGCGGACGACCTCGCCCTCCTTGAAGGGCGGAGCCGGCGGCTGCACGTCATTCGCATCACGCAGCCGCGTCCGCAGCCGGACCGCGAACTCGGTCTCGTCCTCCATCGCAATAACCTTCAGCGAAAAGCCCAAGAGCGGCACGTCCACCATCCGGCTTCCATTGGCCAGCAACGCATGCGGGTCATTCGGATTCACCGTAAGGGTTGTGTCGTTCTCATCCACCAATGTCTGGTAGTACATCCGCTGCAGGCCGGTGTTCAGCACCGCCCCCGGATGAAGCTTGATCTTCTTCACATACATCGCCTCGGGAATCGTGATCGCCGGGCTCTGGAACACGAACCCCTGGCGATTGGTCAGGTTCACCTTGGCATTGGGGAAGACCTCGAGCTTCTCCAGCACCCAGGTGTCCGTGTAACCGCCGCCGCCAGCAACAGTGTCACCTGCGCTGGTCGCGAGTTGCCATGCGCCCGACTGTCCGCCGAACGCCGGGTGATCGTGGTCTACGCTTCGAAGCTCCAGCAATTCACCCTGGTCCAGCCCCGCACCCTGCCGGATGTTCACACTGATCTTGTTGCCGGTGCTCCCCTGTCCGATGGTCGGTCTTGGGTTTGCGTTTGGGTCAGGATCGAGATCCAGATACCGATCCCCATCTGACTCGATCACGTTGCACTGCACCACGCTGTTGCCCGACACAAAGAACTCCCCGCCGAAGGGCACGCTGTTCGTTGAGCCATTTACCAGCGAGAGCAGGTGGCAGTCGTTGTTCACGATATAGGTCACACCCTGCAGGTCGGCAAGCAGCACATCCACATTGGCGTTCTGCACCGTGCTGTCGGTCAGCACGAGAAGACCATTCACCAGGATGCGGCCCCAGTTGAGGGATTGGGCCGGGTCAGCGCAGCCCTGATTCGGCAACTGACCGGAAAGGTCCACGACAGCACCGGCTTCGAGCTGAAGCACCTGACCGGCGTCGATCACGATGTCGCCGAGACCAGTAATGGTGGTTCGAAGACGAGTTGCGCCGCTTGATTGAAATCCTGCTATTCGCAAAACCGAATTGTCAGCGAGAGCAATTCCACCAGCTCCCTCAATCGTTGCGCCCCGAGTCAACAGGCTTCCGTCTGCAATAGTCATTGGACCTAACAAACTAACCTTGCCACTTTGAATTATGCTGCATTCAGCCAAAGGTGCCGAGTTTTGGGCGAAGGCGACGTTGTCCAAGGTCGCCTCTGAATCCGTTACAAGCATCCCGCCAGCCTCTGCGCTAGCCAGATTCGCTTCAATGCGGATATTTCGAAGAAGAGGTCGGCCGCGCGTCAGCAATATGCCACCGCCGTCGATTGGCGGCAGCCCTGGTTGATGCTGGGCATACCCCCCGCGAATCGTGACCCCGTCAACTAAAGACGTTTGAGCGGAGCCGCTGCAATCCAGCACGTGTAGCGCGTTTTCGCTGTAGCCTGCAAAAGCTGGACCGTCGTCACCCGCAAGGTCTCCGGAGAGCACAGTTGGATTTACAGCTAGGTTCGCCGGATCGCGCTCACTGATTTCGCTTTCGGTGCCGGAGAACCCTCCATAGAGCTGTATCCAACTTAAGCAGCGGAAGTATTCAAACCGATCCCCGGGTGAACTCGGATGATATGTACCGGACGCGGCCCAAATCTCGATGTTTCGATTTGACATTGCTCCCGCGGTCAGGAGTGCGATTTGAAGACTTGGAATAGCATCAGTCCACGACAGGCCTGTTCCCCCAGAGGAACCCTGTGAGCTCACGTAGATCCTGGAGGGCATCGGCGGGCTGCCAAATTCGAATGCACCGATGTCAACTGGTAAAGAACCATCAGGTGGATTTGGCATCGTTGGATCGTCAAACGATCGCCGATTCCCATCAATATCTATTAGCACCCTCAGCGGAAACTGGCCTGCCCGGTCAATGCAGAGCGAGCCGGCGGAGAGCCGGAGATCATCATCAACCGTGCCGGCAATATCATCGATTCCATCGGGATCAACAAATTGCGGATCAGCATCGAAATTACCGACACCACCGAGAGCTCCGGTCCACCCTTGAATACAATTGTTAAACAGATTGCCAGTTATCGGCGCGGCCAATGATCGTATCTGGGCAGTTTCATTTGTGCCGCCTTGATCAATATTGTTTCGAATAATGGAATTGAAGATAAATAGAGGCTGTGCGGAACCGAAATTGCTCCAACATCCTCCGCCGTGAACCGCACTATTGCCAAATATTGTAGAGCCATTTAGAAAAAATGGATATCCGATTATCGCAATTGCACCACCTTCGTGCGCGCTGTTGCCCACAAATACACAATTGCTTACATTTGTGACCCCAGGGCCATTGGTCGCTAATAAACCCCCTCCACTGAATTCAGCGAGATTCCCGATGAAGCGACAATTTACCATCGCTACTGTCGCGTTTTGCTTAGCAAAGCCTCCACCATATTTCGCATAGTTGCCGTCGAACCTGCAGTTTGAAATAGTTAACCAACCAGTAGCAACGTCATAATTCTCCTGAACCGAGACCCCACCGCCCTGAATTGCATAATTCCCGGTAAAGCGGCAATTCAGAATCGTCGGCCTTCCATGCAAACAACGCAGTCCTCCTCCATAATTCTCGAAAGTATTAGTCGAGTTTGCATTTCCACCTGATACGGAGAACCCATCTACGACTGCAGAGGGATCATTAAAGTCGCCCAATACAACGTGGTAACTGTTTTCAATATTGTTCTGTAATCCGGGTCCGTCGTTCCCGCTGAGGTCGCCTGAGAGAATGGTCGGGTTCAGCCGCGGATCACGCTGCTCGCGGGTGGACTCAGTCCCTGCGAACCCGCCATAAATCGCAACACCATCGATCAGCCTAAATGATGCCCCACGGAATCCCGTTCCCTGGTCTGGTTTGTACGTTCCATTGGCAACCCAGATCTCGCAGACTCCACGCTTGGGATCCGCCGCAAGGGCGAGCGCAGTCGACAAATCAGTAATTGCATCTTCCCAATTCGCACCGGTTCCAAGACCAGTGGCCTCCTGGCGAACTCGCAGTACTGGAGTCAGTGCGTCGTTGTCGCTTTCTACTACTGTCACAATTGCAGGAGTCGCGCCGGGAATCGTCAAACGGACATATGCGGTCCCGTTCAATACATCTGGATCCTCAGCCGCTTCAATGACGACTGGCTGAGGCGTTCGGAAGTTATTTGGTGAAAAAGTAAGCGTTGTACTAGCTGGTTGGACATCAATATCTCCGCCACTGTTTTCAATTGACACCTCCACGTCTTCGGCAGGCTGCCAAATTAATGATACTTTGAGTACATCGAATCCGCCCTCAGGCGCTTGAACTGGATCACGGGAAAGCTTGAATCCGTGGCCACCAAGTTCGATCGCGCCAATGTCCACAACGGGAGGTCCACCAATACCCGTATCAAATACCGATGGCGTATTCACCACCCGCGCCATTCCCGTAATGTCCAGTGGAATGGCTTCCAAAACGTCTCCGTCTCCGTCTTCATCAACAACGTCAGCGGGAAGCAACAAATTGCTGCCCGCGTCAATACATGGCGAGTTCGGACTTAGACTAAAATCATCATCTAGTGTGCCTAGCAATCCGTCTGTTCCCGCTGGATTGACAAAAAGCGGATCAACATAAATCGTGCCGGTGTTTCCAAAGTTACCCTGTAGGCAGGAAAAAAAAGTAGAGGACGTGAGTGGAATCGAGATTGGATCATAATCAAGAAAACCATTATCCAAATTATTCCAGACGATGCAATTTGCTAACGCCTCAAGTGAGAAAGACCCGGATTCAGAATCGATTGCCGAATTCCCGTCGGAGCACTCATTGCCATATAAGACGCAGGATTTGTATGCTCCGGAGCCAATAGAATCGAAAACTGCGCCACCCGACTGGGAACTCTTATTGCGACTAAAAATGCATTGATTAAAGATTAAGTCAAAGCTCTCACTATAAACGGCACCTCCATTGCTACTTGTCGTTACATTACCTACAAAACGACAATGATGCAGATGCGCGGATCCAGCAAACGGTAGATACAGAGCCCCACCAGATGACGTTGCGCGGTTGCCGGAAAAATTGCATCGGACAAATAGTGCGGGGAGAAATGAATCACACGAAACAGCGCCCCCGTAGTAGGATTCGTTTGCAGAAAACGTACATCCCACAACTTTCATCGGTGAGTTCGACAGATCTAGCCCGCCACTCCGATCCCACCCATGTCCGCCTTGAACATTTATCCCATCGAGCACTGTCGTGGATTCGACATTCATTGCTCTTACGACGCAATATGAATTGTCGATGCGATTAGAAAAGTTGGGGCCATCATCGCCATTTAGATCCCCGCTCAAGATCGTCTCGTTCATTGCAGCATGCGCCATTGTCCTTTGCGAAAGCGAGGTCTCGGTCCCTGCAAAGCCGCCATAAAGCGATGCATTGTTGACAAGTTGAAATGATGCCGACCGGTCGCCGGTGCCGCTCACATGCGGAGCGCCGACGGGCGTTTGGCCCCCATCTGGCATGTAGGTGCCCGCCGCAATCCAAATCTGCACCGCCGTCCCGCCACCGGCGATCGGCGCGGCAGCTGCCAACGCCGCCTGTGGATGCGTGAACGCATCTGCCCAGCTCGAGCCGTCGCTTGCCCCAGTCGAGTCGGATTTCACACGAAGGACGGTTTGGGCATCAGACTGCAGGCTGGCGAGCAAAACAACGACGGTCCCGATGATCGCGACGATTGGAAGGCGATTCCGAGACCACATCACCTGCTCTCCGCACACGGTTCTCGACTGGATAACTACACTATACCCGTTTGACTATTATTGATTCAACGCGTTTACGAGATTACCTGGACCTCGGATTTCGCCCGTCGCGGAGTAGCGATTCCACTTGGAAATTCGTGCTTTTTCAAGCCACTTCCAATAAACAGCAGAGCGCTCCGCAGTTGGTACCAGGGAGCGCCCTGCTGAAGCAATCGACAACTAGTCCTGTATCAAATCCGTACTGCAAACCAGGTCCTGATGATACGAGCTTGCGATGGTGCCGTAGGCAGGGGATTCGAAGGTCATCGTCCAGTCGACCGCAAGCCGGTTTACGTACTCAAGCAAGCCGCCATCCCGCAACGTCACTTCCACCGACTGAGTGCCGATGCCGGTCGTTGTCTGCCCGGCCGCACGCTGAGTCATCCGAATGTCGTACGCCACGCTGAACATCGCATCCGCGAACTCGGCCTTGGTCACCGTGATGGAACCTTCATAGGTGACCACCATGCCGTTTACCTCCGAGGCACCGGAAATAGTTTGGGTGCTGCCGACACCGAAGACTGACGAAGCCTGCTCGGCATTACCGATTCCGAGGCTCAAGGGTAGCGATGACGGCCGTCCCACATCATTGATTTCAAGTTGGAAAACGGATCCACTGTCGAAAGCAATGGGGGTGATTATGCCGTTCGCGGTCATCTGACCGTCGCAATGAGTTTGTCCTTTCCACCGGCCGGCGAGTCGGGCGCGCGGCGCCGCGGCGGGTTCTCCGTCCTGAACTTGGGCTGCTGGCTGCGCATCCGCCGGCTGCGCGCTCGGAAGAACGGGGACTGCGCTTTCGGGAATGCACCCAGCGTTTGACAACAATGCGACGAGAATCGCAAGAAGGGTATTGAGCCTGTTTGAAGCGATGATGCGTGCCATTGCAATGTCTCCTTAATGTGGCGTTCCGTTCAGCAACGACCCTTCGGAAAACAGGAACGGCCACGCCGTCCCCGGATTGCCCCAAGACTGGGCGACCCTCAGGACATCCGGCGACAACTGGCAAGACCACTCACGCAGTCTCCTGAAAATCTTGCAAGGGTTGAAACAATCGCCCAATGCCTATGCGGACGGCGGCAGTTCGGTCGGCCAAATTGAAAAAAGTCTCGGCCGGCGTTAGGATTCAGCGGATCTGTCGCCCGCAAATCATGACCAAGCGACTCGCTCACCTGAGTGTGAGTTATCTCGACGCGTAATGGAGAATCAGCCCAACCACTCGCTCGAACCGCTCTGGCACTGCCGTCCCTCGGAATCAAGCCGGGGAGAACGCGCAAAGAAGAAGGCCTGCCGGCATAGAAGTGCGTTTGATTCGTGTCTGGCGTTTACGAAATAATGCTGTCTGAACAAGAGGGGCTATCATGTTAAGAAGCAATTCCGTTTCGTCGCACACCGCACGATTTCAAGTCGACAGATCAATTGTACAAGTTCGTTTTCGAGCGATGAGGGGACTCGTCAACTCAGCAACTGGCTTGGTCGTTTTTCTGTCGAGCGCAATTTATTCGATAGGCGCACCTCCAACTTTCCAGGGCCTCGGCGATCTGCCCGGCGGCAATGTTTACAGCGGGGCGACAGGTGTATCCGACGACGGCCTGGTGGTGATCGGAGTGAGCATGTCGCTGCCCTGCTCGCCACCCGCCCCTCTTACTTGCGAGCAATATCCATGGCCATACGAGGCATTCCGGTGGACTGCCAATGGCATGGTCGGGCTAGGCTACCTCGCAACCCAGAATGGCGTCGGGCATAGCATCGCGCTCGGCGTGTCTGCCGACGGTTCAATCGTAGTCGGAGTCAGTAATCAGAGCGTGTTGTTTCCAGACCAAGCATTTCGTTGGACCAATGGCGTCATGTCGGATCTCAGTTTGGGGTGTTTTCAAAGTTGGGGGCATGCTGTTTCGGCTGACAATTCTGTGGTTGTAGGTTACTGCAGCACGGTAGCCGACGGGCGCGCAACGCGTTGGGTAAATGGTGTGAAGTTGGATTTGGGCGACCTGCCAGGGGGCCTAGTCCTATCGGCGGCGCGCGATGTCACGCCAGACGGCTCCGTAATCGTTGGGCCCGCTACCTCAGATGCGGGCCAGGAGGCGTTCCGCTGGGTCGGTGGCGTCATGACGGGTTTGGGTGACCTTCCAGGAGGTGAAACTTACGCGGACGCGTTTGCCGTATCAGCTAATGGTCAAGTTGTAGTCGGTGTTGGCACGTCTGGGTCCGGGTATGAGGCATTTCGTTGGGAGGCGGGTTCAATGGTCGGGTTGGGCGACCTCCCGGGTGGAACCGCTTATAGTTGGGCATTTGACACCACGGCGGACGGCGCCATTGTCGTTGGCCATTCCAACGGCGCCATGGACCTTCAAACCGCATTCATTTGGGATTCGACACACGGAATGCGAATCCTACAGGATGTATTGACGAGCGAATTTGGATTGAATCTAACTGGGTGGCATTTGAGCTCGGCAAGATCCATTACGCCCAACGGCCGAACGATAGTCGGAGGCGGAATCAACCCCGCTGGCCATGGCGAAGCCTGGATTGCCCGTCTGGGCGATCCCCTCCCGCCAACGCCTGGCGATATTGACGCAGACGGAGACATCGACCTCGCCGACACAGCCGCGCTTGCGGCGGTCCTGGTCGGTAATCCGCTGAACCCCGCGCACGCAAGCCGCTGCGACCTTAATGACGACACAAACGTGGATGGCCGCGATATCGCTGCATTTGTCGAATTGATCCTCGTTCCGTAGGCCTGCCGTGGGTGGCCTCAGAATTGCTGAACACCTTAGTTCAGGCGGCGGACGGTACATTGACCCGACGAAGCCAGACAAATTGACAAGCCCGGCCAGCTAGACGTTGCTCGTTTGAGATCTCCGCAACTCGTCAAAAAAAAGGCAATCGGGGATGGTTAGAGATTCGACCTGTTTTGTAAATACAATCGTATAAGTGACAAATCGACGGCAAGCTTGCGCATGCGACACTATGCCTGAACGAGAGTTAGCAAAGCGGGCGACGAGATTCGAACTCGCAACGTCTAGCTTGGAAGCCCCGCCGAGCATTTAGCCGATTGGCTCGAAAAGCCTGTGTTGGGAACAGTTTAGCGAGTTTCCTCATTTTCCCAAATCGTCGCTTTTTGACGCGTTTTGTCGATTCTTGTGGTAGTACTACCACTTCCTCGATCGATTACGCCTCGCCGTGAGCTTCACGTTGTTCCTCAAGAGGGAGCGTGCTCACCCGCTGTTGGGACATCGGACTCCAAAGACCAAATCTCAATTTAGCATCTGAATAACAAACAACGGTACGTCCGCGGCATCGACAATTCCATCGGCGTTTATGTCGCATGCACAAGCGCTGGCACTCGGAGCTGCGCCATTAGGCAGAGTTTGCATGAATGCCTGCACGTCTACGCCATTGACGAATGCATCGCAATTCACGTCGCCTGGAAGAACCGCGAAAGCAGACACAGCGTCAATATAGATGGCACCAGAGGGACTGAGGCCGTCGTCGAAGGCCAAAACGACCCGCGCGGCCATAGTTCCAGGCGGGGGGACGGCGATCGCACGAAGCTCGATCCACTGATTTTGAGAGGTCTCTGAGCCTATGTCGAGCCGCTCAACGACATCAAGCACGGGGCCGGGCCATTCAAGGACCATTCCCGTCATGGCTTCGCCGCCGATATGATCGGCGCCGCGCGTGTGATACAGGCCTGTAGCCGTAATCGGCGAGCCGGGCGAATATCGAAAATCCTGAAAGACTCCTGAAAAGCCGACTCCTCCAAATAGCTTGAGGGAGGCACTGCCGACGGAGTTGGCTTCCGACGATCGTTCGGCGTTTCCAAATGCAATCCAATCGTTTATTCCGTAGGGATTGGATAACCCGCCGGGGCCTGCTTCGAAGCCGGTGTTCGACAGCAGGTCCGATCCGACGTTGGCCTCGCTACGGACTTGGGTCTCATCCCAATAAACCGATCCGGTCGTTGCGCCGCCGTCAATCCAAATGAGCACCATGCGGCCAACACCGATTGCTGGGGGGGCGCTAGTCTCTAGATTCACCGGAATCCAAATATCGTCAGCTGCGGCGGCATTGGCGGTCCAAACAACGGTCGGGTCATTTGAGGAACCGAGGAACTCGATTCGAAGGCCGGCTCGAGCTGTGCCGCCGATTGCATCGAACGTGGGACTCATCAGGCGTGCGGCGAAATGCAGGCGCCTCCCCGGTGGCAACGGGATGGTCTGATACACCCCCGCATTGCCCGCTCCGCCGAACATCTTGAGGGAAGCGCTACCATCGAATGCGAACTGCACCGAGCGCTCCTGGTTTCCGTAGCCGACCCAGTCGCTGATGCCGTATGGATTCAGCGGTTCACCGGAGCCCTGTTCGAACCCGGGGTTTAGAAGCAGTTGCTGACCGCCAGCGCTGTCGATCGAAAGAACAATCGACAACGCGAAAACAATTGAGCAACTACTCCTTGAGAGGCTCGGTCGCCGGTGGCGACACAATCCGGTCCGACACCACGCTGCGGCCCATTCAGACATTATGCGGGACATAATGTACATGGCGACTCCTTGTTATTTAGTCGGTTATTGGGTTTCGTTCGACGCGGCGGTTTGGACGTCCAATACACCGCGAGCGGCCCCAGAAGGAATGCTGCCAGAACCGGCGCCGCATGAAGGATCCAGCCAGGCGACAACAAGAGCGCCGAAGCCAGCAGTGCAAGTCCAAGAACGAACGAAGGTGCCATCTCGACAAAGATGATCTTCAACGACAATTGAGTGCCTGTGCCCTTTCGCATGGGAACCCAGATTCGTCGGCCGAACCTTGATAGCGCAACATCCATCGTCGAATAGACTGCGCCGTTTAAAGCGATGATCGTCCCGGCGAGCAATTCCTTCACCACTGCCCAGGCCTCCGCAGTACTCCGACAGAACGGGAATCGATGCAGGAAAACGACTGCCAGTATTGGCAGATACATGGCGCATCCGTCCACGGCGAGGCTGCCGACTCCGCAAAGCCCCAATGATCCGGCCAGCCCGGAATTGGGAGCGTCTGCTTGGATCGACATGAAGAAACCCAATAGCAACCAAGCGAGGAAGACTGCTTGTGAGACATACGCATAAATCGACTGTACGACGAGGAATCGGGCGGCGAAGGACAGACCGGGCAATCGAAGCACGGCCGCCGATTGCAGCGTGCCTTCAGTCCAGCGTCGATCGCGTCTTCGTGATTCGAGGTAGTCACTCGGGAACTCCTCCTCCGTGTACACCTCGTTGCAAAATGCCACACGTAACCCGCGACGTGAAAGTAGGGCCATTTCCCAGATATCGTGACAGAGGACAGATGTCGGTAGGCGAATCCATCTGAAGGCATCGCGACGAATCAACGCACCGTGTCCAAAAAACGGAGTTAATCCGAGCACGCGTTGAAATGCCGTCATATAGATTCGCTGGGCTAGTTCACTGCCAATCCGAAGACAGTCTACATATCGCGTTGACACCGTGTGGACCTTCACGCGGCCTTGAAAGACGGCGATATTCGAGTTGGCGGGGTGGGCGGCCTTGCGTAACAGAGATTCGATCGTACCTGACGGGACCACTGAGTCGGCGTCACAGACGAGGCAATGAGGATGCGCGGGCCCCTCTCGCAACCACTGCTGGAGAGCGACGTGCTTTCGACCGGTCGGGTTGTAAGGACATTGCCAATGAAGCGCTGCATCCGGATGACTGGCGCACAGGCTGTCAATCATTTTCCGCTCTGCCGCAATGAGACCATTATCTGTCGAATTGCTGATGAGAACGAGCCGGATACCATCCCGCCAATTGTCCTGCAGAGATCGCGCCATGTTCACTAGGACGCTGACAGGTTCGTTCTTCACGATGAACACGAGGTCGCATGGCATTTGCGATGCGTCGGCGATCTCCGCCAATACTTGAGGCGGACGGATTCCGGCAACTATCGCAGCGAGGAGCAGGAACGCCGTATTGAGGGTTAGCAAGAAAAACCCCAGGAGCCAGAGCGCGGCGATGACAGAATTGGACCCCGTAATCGGGAGGTGTCTCTGCACCAGGACTGTCGTCCCCATCGATATTGAAATGATGCCGGCGACGAACAACTTCGGCATCCAATGTTCGTAACCCGATGAACGCTTTGCAAGAACGGCCGAGGATACGCTCAAGTCGGGTTTGGTCGTTATGAGTGTCTGCTTGGCGAGAGCCAGCGCATCGGGTGTTATAATCATGTCAATATCTCCGTACCGTCATGCCTGAAATTCCAGGCTGGCCCTGTGCTGCGTCGCCATAACGCGATAACCGGCATGGTGTCCGTGGCGAGAGGCCGCCGTCTCTGCGGCGCTGGTCGCCTCACGTCATTCAATCCGAGAACTCAGTAGCGAAGGGGTCACGGAAACCAGAGTGTCTTGCCCGAATCGGCCGATTCCGGGGCCGATCACTCAGTTGCTGCCTGCCGTTTCGGGTTTGCTGTGTTTACCGAATTGCCAGGCAGAGTTTTGGGTGTCAGATTGCTGCCGTCGATCTGCACCGTAGGCGTCGTGCCGGTTGCAGGTGTACTGGGATTTCGCTCTATTATCTCGCCCGCGATGTCTTCAACCTGGTCGATCATGGGCGCCGTCAGCTGCGAGTAGGTATCGAGCCATGTGCCGCATCCGGCAGCGATCGGCATGACCAGTACAAAAACCGTGATTGCCAAAATGAGCAAGGTGCGGCGTCGGGTTGAGACGTTCGTCGTCATGAGGCTGGCTCCTTAATAAGTTGACCGCAAGTTGGCGCTAGTGGTTCCACTTCGTCCGAACCGTGTTCGATTCGCATGCGGAGTCTTAGATTCCGTCTCTCGAATTGCGCTCGCCCGGAATCATGGGATTGCCGGCCGGACTTATACGACGCCAATGCCGGGAACTCACGGGCTATCCACGGGCATGAATTCTCAAGTGCATCGTGAGTGCCGGCCGCCTTCGTCGCACGTGATTGGAACCATCGCTTGGAACCGCTCGCCCCGCGGCCGTGTCACCTCCCAATCACGCCGCCAGGCACCCGGAGGAATATTCAATGTCCGCTCCCAATCCGGCGAAATCGCAAGGCAAACGTGTTGATGATGACAAAGCTCTGGATTACCTGGTTCGCCATGCGACCAGCCAGCGATTGGTGTCGGCTGATGCCCGCAGGGTTATCGCCGCGGAGGCAGATCGCTTTTGGTACATGGGTCAACGACTGCGACTTGTGGGCGCCATCACCCTTTCCGTCGTGATGGCCTGTTGTCTGGTGGGTTATTTGACTTGGGCGAACCGCTTACAGGCTCAGCAGCGGGCGCAGCAGGAAGCCGAACGCGCCGAGCAAGACGCCGGCCGCTTGATGTTGGTTGACGCGACTCAAACGGAAATCGACAAACTGCTGAAAGCGGGAAAGCTTGGGGATGCGGATTTAGCATTGCAAATCGCGGGGGCGAAGGGTCTTCCGCATGACGAATACCAGAAACACGAAGCAGATATCCGGAAGGCCAAACTAGAGCTCCGCAAGGCGTTGCTGGATAGCACCGAGCGTGCGATCGACACTGGCAGGCTCGCGGACGCAAATTACAAGCTCGGGGAAGCGCGAGACATGGGCGTGTCGGGGCCCGATGACGTGCGCCTCAATTCGATTCAGAATCGCCTATCTCAAACAGAGCACGAAAGTGAGTTCGTGGAGGGTCGAACTCTGCTCGCTGACTCCAAAGACGCTGCAAAGGCGGGCGAATATGAGACGGCTGTCGCAAAATTGGAAAAGGCCCGCCATCGACCGCGCGACGGACGCGACTTTGACGACTGGGAGGGAGAGCTGCGACAGATCGTTGGAGCGAGACTTAGAGTATTCGGAGAACCCAAGGGCGCGACCATTAAGGTCGGTGCGGAAACCATCGAGGAGGGAACCATAACGCGAGGCCTGGCAGATGGGACAATCTACCTCGCCATCGAGGCGCCGGGGTTTCTGCCCGCTGTAGTTCGAGCGGATGTGCGTTTCCCCGAAATCACCGAGGTCTCCTACAACCTGGTGTCGCAGGCGCCGGGTCCCATTTGGGTCAGCTTCCTGCTCCGCGAACACTGCGGTCAGGAGCTGGCAATTTCCTATTATCGGGGCGCAAAGAAATCGCAACGATGGCGCGAGGCCATCGAAACGCTTGTCCGCCCTTGTCACTCGCGCTTGAAGCGAGCCAAACCCCTCGCGGGCGACGATTTGTTGAAGCTCGTCGCAAAGACCGCGAAGAAGTTCGACGAACGCAGCAGCGATGCCTCGGCTGCGCTCGACGACCTGGCCTGCTTTGTTATTGTCCATCCCGAGACCAGGGAAGCCCTTCTGGAGGCCTGCCTCCCGCAGATCGAAAAGACGCTCAAGAAGCTCAAAGCCGGCTGCGCCGATTGCGCCGGGCGAAGAGCCCTCGTTTGCAACGGTTGTATGGGGCGGGGCAAGCGCAAGGAGGACCGGGGCTGTACAGACAAAGATTGCCTAGGTGGACAAAAGACTCACTTCACCTGCCGCGGGACCGGAAAAGTCGAGTGCAGAGTGTGCGACGGAAAGGGAACCCAAAACAAATCAAGGGACCTGCCCTCAAATGGCACGCTTCAACCAAGGGACAAATATCAGGTTCCGTGCACCCCTTGCAGGGGCAAGGGAAAGGTTGAGTGCAAGTGCAAGAAAGGCCTAATCACCTGCACGAAGTGCCACGGCGGCGGCCGCATCACGGCCATGGGTCCGTGCAGCGGCTGCGGAGGCAGCGGCAACGGGACGCCCTGTTCGACGTGCGCGGGCACGGGGCGGCGAGATCAGATGAACCTCGCGCGCCGGAAGGAGATCGAGGCACAACTCGAATCGCTGCAGCGTTCAATGCCACAGCGAGTGAACAACTGAGTTTCCGACCATTCTGCTCTTACAAAACGAATCAATGGGTCGTGAGCGCCTCCGCGGTCCCGAAGAGACAGGCGATTCTCGATGAAACGAAAGTGACACGGCCGGAGCAGATCAACGCGAGGCTTTGTAATCGGATAGCCGACAAGTCAGCTGCTCTGCTCGCGAGGACGGGTAGTTGGAATGGCCGGGCGTGGCGTGGATTTGCAGCGAGAATTGCCTTTATGCGATTCTGCATCCCACTTTGTTGAATGTGGACACGCGCTGGCGGTAAACTCATACATGCGCGGCCAGCCCGGCCGCTCAAGGCGGTTGAAGATGCATAGTTCCCTTCGTCCGGTGACACTCGTCGCCTTTGCACTCGCTGCATTGCAGGGCCGATTCGCTTCGGCGCAGACGACTCTGTACGTCAAGGCCGATGCAACCGGGGCGAGCAATGGCACAAGCTGGGTCGATGCGTTCACGCATCCACAAGTGGCGCTGTCCGCCGCCGCGCCAATCGTCAGTGGCGGCTCGCTGGTGCAAATCTGGGTGACGGCGGGCACGTACAAGCCTACGGCGATGACACCTCCGCCTGGTCCGCGCAGTGTCACTTTTCAACTTGTCAACAACGTCTCTCTCTTTGGCGGCTTTGCAGGAACAGAGACGAGCCTGTCGGAGCGGGATTTGGTCAATCCGGCGAACGAGACCATCCTGAGCGGCGACTTGGCGGGCGATGATGGCCCGAACTTCGGCAACATGGGCGACAACGCTTACCACGTTCTGATCGGGAGCGGGACAAACGCGTCGGCCGTGCTGGACGGATTCACCATTCGCGGGGGCAACGCCGACGGCGCGGGGGAATCCGGAAAGGGTGGGGGTCTGTACAACGTCACGGGAAGCCCAACGGTTCGGAATTGCGCCTTCGTTGGGAATCGGTCATCCGCAGGCACGAACGGCGGCGGTGGCGGCATGTACAACTTGGCCAGCAGTCCGATGGTCGAGAACTGTCGCTTTGTGGGTAACTCCAGCTTCGGCAACAGCCAAGGATCAGGCATGCTGAACATCGATGGGAGCAACCCCACCGTGGTCAACCGCCTCTTCGACCGCAATGGTCAGGGTGGCCAGACCGGATATGGCGGCGGCATCGCCTGCGTATCCAACAGTTCGCCGCAGGTCATCAACTGCGTGTTTCGAGGGAACACACCGGACTTCGGCGGCGGCGCGTACACCTTGTATTCAAGCTTTCCTACCTTCCTGAACTGCGTCTTCACCGGGAATCGAGTTACTTATGATGGCGGCGGAGTGTATGCCCACGGTGCCAGTCGGCCGGTCCTGATCAATTGCACCATTGCGGGCAACTACGCCCGAATCGGTGCACAAATCCCGGACCACGTCCGAGGCGGAGGAATCGCAACTTCAGATGGCGGAGGGTTTGAGCTCCACAACACCATTCTCTGGGGCAATCGTTGCTGCGTGCCACAGGGTAATGACTGCTTCATGGATAGTAGCCAACAGGCTCAGCTATCTAATGAGAACAACGCGCCATTGAACATCGAATACTCGTGCATCCAGAACTGGACCAGCGGCGGCATTGGCAACATGAGTCTTGATCCGCTTCCTGTCCGCGTTCCCGACATTGGCCCCGACGGCATCCCCGCCACCAATGACGACGACTTCGGAGACCTCCATCTCCAGGCGGGGTCGCCTGCAAGTGATGCGGGGAATAATTCGGTAGATACGGATCCGAATACGCCTGGCATAGAGCCACTGCCGACCACGGACCTTGAAGGCCAACCGCGCTTTCAGGATGACTTGGAAGCGCCAAACAGCGGCAACGCAGGTGGCGGAGGGCCGATTGTCGCGATGGGGAGCTTTGAGACGCCAGCACAGAGCATCTTGGTTTCTCCACAAGCGCTGATTGCCCCCGAAGGCGGAACTGTGACATTCACAGTTCGGCCGGGACTGGCGCCATCGGGTCCGGTTCAAATCAGTACGGTATGGGTATCCGGTGATCCGGATATCTCGGTGCAGAGTGGGGCCACGCTGGATTTCAATTCGACGGACTATGCACAGCCACAGATTGTGACTCTGGCGGCAGATGAGGATGCTGATTTCACCAGTGGCAGCGCCATGTTCCAGGTGAGCATGACAGGAGCCCCAAGCAAATCCGTTGCTGCCACTGAAGCCGACAACGATCCGGCACCGCCGCGGCTGTATGTGGATGCCGATGCACTGCCCGGCGGCAGCGGTTCGAGTTGCGATCGTGCTTCAGCCAGTTCGCGATGGCGGCCTGGTATCTGGCTTCGCTTTCAGCCGAACCGTATCGACCGAAATAGATGTCGCGGCCACTGAGACGCGCCACCGCGAGGCCAGTTGGCTTGTGTAAACGGTACTTTGGAATCCGGATGGAGGTTCCGTCGGGCATGATCTGGCTCCGTCAGCTGCGAAAAGTGGTAGTAAGGTGGTACTACCACTTTTCTGAGGCTTTCAGAGCCGCACTGCCCGACGCGGGCAGGTTCGCAAGTCGCGATCGGCAAACGCATTATGAAAAGCGGGCGACCGGAGTCGAACCGGCAACGTCTAGCTTGGAAGGCTAGTGCTCTACCATTGAGCTACACCCGCAGCGGATGCAATTGTAGCAGGTTCATGTTGATTGCACACTGGCGGCTCGAAGGCCAACCAAGATGCCGCAGGCGGCCGGGTTCGACCGCCTGCGGCTCGGCAGAATCAACTTCAATCCGGAGAAATCAATCGAGAAACGCCACGTGCCGCATGGCCGGGGCCTTGTTCTCGGTGTTCATCAGCACGCGATGCCACCCATGCAGGTAGATGGTTGCATGATCGGCGTGCGACACGGCGCCGCGGGCATACACCCGGGCATCGCGACGCATGACCTGCCAGGGCCCGGTTTGAGCGGGCGGCTCGCGCTTGAGCAGCTCGCGATACTCCCGCTCGAGAAGGCCGTGCGGATAGTTCGAACACACATACACTGTGTCTCCGCCATCGCGGTAAAGGTTCTGCACCCAATGCGGTTTGCCGTTCGAGCGCCGAATCGGTTCACGAGAAAGCACCTTCTCCCGTGGCACCACGAGATGCGGCGCCGGGATGAAGAACCACTCGCCCTGACGGATGAACGCATCGTTCTTTCGCCGAAGGCGATCCCGGATGGGCAACTCGGCATAGGCCTGTGCCGCCCGAACCGGTTGCGGCTTGAGCGCTTCCATCGCCGTCGGGACGGTCGAGGCCGTTCGGCCCGGAACCGCGGCGACAAACCAGTCGCGCTCATCGTGTCCGCAGAGGAACTTCTCCTTCGCGCCGGTCTCCTGCGAACGCGACATCAACAGCAGATGCCGCCACTGCGGGCGAACATCGAGGACCTGGAGCGTCACGGCGTCGCGATTGAGCGCAACGTCGAAATACTCTCCACGTCCATCGCGGGCGATGTTCAGCACGATCGGACGGGCGGTTTCGCGATACCACCCGCCACGCGAATACACCCGGTCGATGACCGGCGACTTGACGCGCACGCGCGCGCCCATTTCTCCGAACTTTCGATCGAGATGATCGAGTAACATGTCCATGTTTGTATCTTTTCTAGTCATTGCGCGGACTCTGCCCGGGCTCGCGATTGGCACGCGAGCGTGGACGGGAATCCGCGCGGAATCTTCAATCGACTCGGCGACACGCACCGTAAAGGGCGCGCAGCCGAAGCCTCAAATCACGCGGTAATGGGCTATGAATTGGGTCACGCCACGGTTTTCCGTGGAAATGCGGAAGCAGAGGTCAGGCGCGAGGCCTGAAACCGGGCGCAGGCGATATTGAGAAAGGACTGGACATCATAAGGTCACCCTTTTTCGCACCGTCTCAAGACGGCGATTCATCACAATACCACATAAGTCGAAAAAGTCAAGAAAAACAACAAGATTCTGACAACTTCGTTGTCATAGCAGCCTGTCGTGCGACTTTATTCGTCATCCATTCAGATGGATGGCGCATGTGGAATACAATTTACGCGTCATGGAGGGGCAGCAAAGAAAGGGGAACCCGTGTCGAAGCGAATCATCCACAACGGCTGGACTGTCACGCTGATTGTCATGGCAACGTTGACAAACTCCGCACGCATGGCGCTCGCCGCTCCGCCGGGTGGAACGCCGATTCCGATTATGAACGCCGGATTCGAATCCAACTTTGTCGCGCCTGGCTGCTTCGCCGGACTTCAGCCAGCAAATTGGAGCAACTACGACCCCAACGGCATTCTCGACGGCGCGAACGATGCAGTCGGATGTGTGCATGCCGACGGCTCGCCCTTCTATCCCGTGGGCGGCGCGCCGGAGGGCA
Organism: uncultured Planctomycetaceae bacterium; assembly: GCA_964464105.1. GTDB lineage: Bacteria > Planctomycetota > Phycisphaerae > UBA1845 > UTPLA1 > CAYXEY01. The sequence continues at coordinate 11,502 of CAYXEY010000003.1, read as the reverse complement.
CCAACATCGCGCTCATCTTCCTGAACGGTGACACCGGCGGTGGACCGGTCGGCCTCTTTCAGAATCTCCCCGCCGTGCTGGAGGCGAATGAGCGGTACACGCTGCAGGGCCAGATCGGCAACATCCTCAGCGCCGTCGGCCCCCCGCCATGCGACGTGTTTGGCTTCTTCAATCTCAACGGCTTCCCCGGCTATCGGTTGCAACTGCTCGCCGGCGGCGTGATCGTGCTGGAGGACAACAACTCGCTCTTCGGCACGATTCCCGAGGGCGAGTTCCGCTTCACCCGCGTCAGCACGACGATTTCCCCCGGACATCCGCAGATCGGACAGCCGCTCACGGTTCGGTTGATCAACCTGAACATCGCCGGCCCGCCGCAGGCGCCCGGCGTTGAGGTGAACTTCGACGACATCCGGCTCTATCGTGGATGCGTCGATGCAGGCGACCTGGATGACAACGACGATGTGAATGCCGCCGACTTGGCCCTGTTCATAGACGTTCTGCTCGACCTGGATAACGATGCGATGCACGTGGAGCGCTCGGATGCAAACTGCTCGGGCGCGGCCGACGGACACGATATCGCAGCGTTTGTCGAGATTCTGCTGGGATGAACCGCGACGCTTAATGCATGGTCTTTGAGATGGTGAAGATCGGCAGCAGCAGGGCCAGCACCAGCCCGCCAACAACGGTCCCGAGGAAGATGACGATGGCCGGTTCCAGCATGCTGGTCAGCGTCTTGATCGTGGTGTTCAACTCTGACTCCACGAAATTCGCAACGCGTTCCAGCACGACGCCGAGCCGTCCGGTTCGCTCGCCGGCGCCGATCATCTTGTTGACCGGACGCGGAATCTCGGAGTGATCGGCAAGTGCGTCCGAAAGCTGCTGGCCCGTCTCCAGTTTGCTCTGCACGCCGGTCCACATGGCGTGGTAATGCCGGCTGCCGCTGACGCCGGCGGTGAGCTGCACGCTCTCCAGGATCGCGACGCCCGACTGAATCATGGTCCCGAGTGTGCGCACGCTGCGGGCGAGGCAGGTCTTGTGAAAGAGCGGGCCAAGCAAAGGAAGCCTGAAGCGAACGCGCTCCAGCGCCAGCCCTCCCGCCGGTGTTCGCAGATAGAAGTAAGCCCCGATGCCGCCGGCGATGAAGACGCCCAGCGCATACAGGCCATATGACACCAGGGCCTCGCTGAAGGCCATCAGATAGCGCGTAATGGCCGGGAGCTTGTCTTCTCGCCCCGCGTAAATCGCGCCGAATCGCGGCAATACGAACGCCAGCAGAAACGCCGTGACGCCGCACGCGAAGACCAGCATGAAAATTGGATATGCAATCGCGCCCTTGATCTTCGAAGACAGTTCCTTCTGATGCTCAAGAAAATCTGCCAGGCGCTGCAGCATCGGCCCCATCGCGCCGGTCGCTTCGGAGGCCTTGACCAGATTGATATAGACCACTGGGAAAATGCGCGGATGTTTGGCCAGGGTGGCCGAGAACTGCTGCCCGCCGATGACCTCGTCGATTACGGCGTTCAGGGCCCTGGCAAAGGCGGGAGAGTTGGTGTCATTGACGCAGGTCTGCAACGCCTCGGCCAGCGATACGCCGGTGTCCAGCATGACCGCGAGCTGGTTGGTAAAGTAGATCAGGTCGTCGGGCTTGTACTTTTCGCGGGCGCCCGTACCGCCCGCCTGCTTTGCCGGCGCGGTCGACTTGACCAGGGCCGCGGCGTTGCTGCCCTGGGCCATGCGCACGACAAACTTGCCTTCGCGGCGAATGGCCCGCGCGGCCTCAACCTGCGACTCAGCGGCGATGGTGCCGTTGACCGTTGCACCGCTTTCGTCCTTGGCAATGTAGGTGAATGTCGCCATAACACAACTCTCGATCATGCCCGGCATGCTTATCCCGGGCGCTGCGCATCAAACCGCGCAGATTCTGAATACCTCTTCCGGCGTCGTGATCCCCGCCTTGACCTTGTCCATGCCGTCCTGATAGAGCGAAGTCATCGCCTGGTCCTTGGCCAGCTGACGAAGCGTCTGCAACGGCGCGCCTTCTGAAATTGCCTGCCGAACCACATCGGTGGGAATAAACAGCTCGTACACGCCGATGCGTCCCGAGAGGCCGGTGCCGTGGCATCGGTTGCAGCCCTCGCCTTTGACCAGCGTCTTGATTTCATGACCCGCGCGCTGCATCGCATGAATCACGTTCGGCGAAGGGTGGTAATCGACGCGGCAATGCGGACAGATCTTTCGAACGAGGCGTTGCGCCATCACCGCGTTCAACGAGGCGGCCACCAGGAAGGGTTCCACGCCGATGTTCTGCAAGCGCGTGACCGCGGCGACGGCATCGTTGGTGTGCAGCGTGGTCAGCACTTTGTGACCGGTCAGCGCGGCCTGCACGGCGGTTCGGGCGGTGTCGTCGTCGCGCACTTCGCCGACCATGATGATGTCCGGATCCTGCCGAAGCAGGGCGCGAAGCACCGTGCCGAACTTCAGGTTGATCTTCTCGTTCACCTGAAACTGGTTGATACCGCGCAGGTTGTATTCGATCGGGTCTTCGACGGTGCACACATTCACTTGCGGCGTGTTCAACTCCGAAAGCGCCGCGTACAGCGTGGTGCTCTTGCCCGACCCCGTCGGCCCGGTCACAAGGAACAGGCCATGCGGCTGGGTGAGCTGATCGCGCAACTTCTTGAGCATGTCGATGCCGAAGCCGAGCGTCTCCAGGCTTACCAGCACCTTTGAATTGTCAATAATGCGGATTACGACTTTTTCGCCATGCGGATTCGGCAGCGACGAGACGCGCAGGTCGATGGGCCGGCTTTCCATGAGCACATGGATGCCGCCGTCCTGGGGAAGACGCCGCTCGGCGATGTCCAGACCCGCCATGATCTTGATGCGCGAAATGATCGAGGCCATCAGCTGTACCGGCGGCGACAGCTTCTCGTACAATACACCATCCACGCGATAGCGCACTCTCAGGTGGCTGTCGTCCGGCTCGATGTGAATGTCGCTGGCCCCCTCTTTGACCGCTGAGTAGATCAAAAAGTTGACCAGCTTGATGACCGGCGAAGCCCCGGCCATGCCTTCGAGATTGGTAATGTCGTCGGCCTTGGCCTCGATCAGTTCGAAGCTGTCGGTAGTCACGTCTTCGATGATGTCGTCGATGACGAAGACATTGGCGCTCTTGACGTACTGCCCGAGCATCGCATCGATGTCGGCGTTGGTAGCGGCGACGACCTGAATCGTGCACTTGGTGAGTCGCTCGGTCTCTTCGACCAGGAAAACGTTTGACGGCTCGCTCATGGCGATCGTCAGAACGCCATTGACTTTGAAAAGAGGCAATATGTGATGCCGCTCAAGATACTCGCGCGGCAGCAGCTCCATCACGCGGGCGTCGGCCAGTCGCGGAGTCAGCTTGGCGTAGGGAACGTTGTAGCATTCCGCAAGGGCTTCGACGACCTGATCTTCCGCCGCGAAGCCCAACTCGATGAGCAGCTCGCCGAGCAACTGCTTGTGCCCGCGCGTGCGCTGCTCCTCCACGGCGCGCTGAATCTGCTCGGGCGTGACGACGCCCTTGGCAGTGAGGATCTGCCCGAGCTGCTTGCGCGTGGTGTGGGTGCGGGTTGCTTCCATTTGTGGAACCGGCCAATGGCCGGTTTTCTCCAGAAGCACGGGCCATTGGCCCGTACCACAAAAAAGACCTTTGCAGAACCGGTCAGTGGCCGGCTCTTCAACTCAACCGGCCATTGGCCGGTTCCACACGTCACCCATTATGAAAAGCTCTTGACCGCGGCTTCCAGCGTGTCGAAAGTCTCGAAACGCCGATTGATCCGCGTGATCTCCAGGATGCGCTTGCAGGTCTCATCGAGTCCGCACAGCTTGGTCGTTCCGAATTCCGTTTCGCATTTGCCCTGCAAGTCCAGCAGCGCCTCCAGTCCCGCGCTGTCGATCCCCTTGCAATGGCTCATGTCGATCACCAGTTGCACCTGGCGCGAAGCCACCGCCTGTGAAGCGCGGTGGTTGAAACTCTCGACCTCCTGTCCGACGAGGTCGTCCTTGAGGTTCATCACCGTCACGTCGCCATACTGCGTCAAAGTCGCGGCCACGTTTAGAGCACTCCATTCCAGTCGGGCGAGAGCAACTGATCGTCATCGAGACACAGAGCGCCAATTTGCGAAAGCTCAGGTCGTTTGGTCGCATTGGCATGGGCGTCGGTATAGGCGTCGTGCAGTCCGAGCCCGAGGAACGCCTCGGCCATCTGTGGATCGAACTGCGATCCAGCGCAGCGGCGTATCTCCGCGATGGCCGAATCCACAGGCATCGCGGCGCGGTAGGTGCGATTCGTGGTCATCGCGTCGAAGCAATCCGCCAGGCAGATGATCCTCCCGAGCCGCGGGATGTCGCGCCCGGCGCGTTTCATGGGATAGCCGCGCCCGTCGTAGCGTTCGTGGTGATAGAGCACGCCCGGCATGAGGTCGGACAACTGCCGAATCCGCGTAAGAATGCGTCCCCCGATCTCGGGATGCCTCTTGAGAATGGCAAACTCGTCATCCGTCAATTTACCGGGCTTGCACAGGATCGCATCGGGGACACCGATCTTGCCGACGTCGTGCAGCAGTCCGGCAAGATAGACGCGCTGGCACATGACCTGCGTGAAGCCCAGGGCCTCGGCGAGCCGGCGGCTCAGGTGCGCGACGCGCTCGGAGTGACCGCTGGTATACGGGTCCTTCGCGTCGATGCTGCTCACCATGGCGTGGAGCAGGCCCATGAGCAGGTCTGCGAGATCGTCGTACAATCTCTGGTTTTCGAGGAACGCGGTGATGCGATCGGCCACGGCGCGGTGCAATTGCACGTCGATGCTGGAGTAGTCGCCTTCGTCACGACAGTTCATCGCCAGCTGGATGCCGAATTTCCGATCAGAACTCGCCAGCGGCAGCGCAATGGCATGTCGCAGCCACGGCCCGGCCCACGCGAACTCCGGCTTGGAAGTAATGTCGTTGAGCAGCATGTGGCCCGAAGCGCTGGTTTCGCTGAGCGGCAACTGCTTCGCGAGCCGATCGAGCACCTCCAGATTGGGGGCCGCCTTTCCGATCTGAACGATTCGATCCTTGAGCTCAGTCGAGGCGTGCTCGCCGACTTCGCGACCGCGCGTCGACTCGGGCAGGACAAAGGCAACGGCGGCGGATCGTGACACGTCAACCAGTTCACGTCCCACGCTGGCCAACAGGTCCACGGGGCGCTGCGGCAGGCGCAAGTGACTGCTCACCCGGTAGATCAGGTTCAATTCTTCATAGGTCGATTCGAGATTTCCGCTGAGCGATTGCACTTCATTCCGCGCGTCGTCGGCCTGCCGAGCCATGTCGATCGCTGTCGTCAGCATGGACCTGAGGGTCTCCTGCGGTATCGCTGCCACGCATGGCTCAGATGCAAGACCATTGCGAATGAACTGCCAGTCGAACGCATCGCGATCGCAGATTCTTCGAAGGGCCTCGCCGCCATCCGCGACATTCATGCCGATGGCAAGGACGATTCCGACGACGCGCCGGCCGCGCTTCACGGGAATGGTGAGGCACATCAAATCGGGCACCCAGGTCTGAGTCGGGGGGGCGGTCACCGCCATCGTCTCAGGCACTGCAGGCTGGCTGCTGCGCGTAGCAGCCAGAGCGCCAGCCACTTCCGCCTCCAGCGCACCGCGAAACTGAGCGCCCTTCTCGAACAGCGTCTGCCAGCCCGACGCGGCCTTGGGATCCTGCCTAATTAATACGCCGTGGGAATTCCAAAGCGAAAGCGAGACTCCGGCGGCGCGCCAGCAATCGCACAGCGCCTCAAAGCGCTGAATCGACAGCGGCCAATCGATGACTGGTGCTGCCAGGCGGCCGGCCCGAGCGACGGCGGCGGGATCGCCGTGAAGCGCACCCAACGGATTTCTAGCCTGAACATTAGGCACGGTACTACCCCTGCGCCTCTACGGCGACGGCTGCGGTGATGCCCAGCACCTGCTGCACCGTCGCGAGAAGTTCGCGCGGGCTGAAGGGCTTGGGCAAGACCTTGCGAATGTTGGTGTCACGCAGATCATCGGGCATGAGCGAGAAGCCGCGCGCGGACAGCATCACGGCGGGAATGGCCGCTGTCGAAGGCTCGCCGCGCAATTTGGCGCACAGCTCAAGTCCGCTGAGATAAGGCATCTGGTAATCGGTGATGATCAGGCTCGGAATGATCGCCTTGGCGATCTCGAAGCCCTCCTCGCCGTCGCCCGCCGTGGAGACGTCAAAGCCCGCATTGCGGAGCTTGGTCGCCACCACGTGCACGATGTGCGGCTCATCATCGCAAACCAGAATCTTGTATCCGTTCGTGTCCATGTCGCCTCCGACGCTCTAGTGTTCGTTTGCCGCATCCGGCATCAGCGGCAGCACGATCTTGAACGTGCTGCCCTTGCCGACTTCGCTGGTCAATGAGATACGGCCCTTGTGGACCGACTCGACGATGTGCTTCACGAGATTCAGGCCCAGGCCCGTGCCCTTGGCCACGTTCTTATTGGCTTCCACACGGAAAAACTTCTCGAACATCCGCGGCAGGTCGGCCTCGGGAATGCCCACTCCGCTGTCAATCACCTCTACCGCGATGTTTCGCTCGGCCTCCAGCGGCGTCATGCGCACGGTCACGGTGCCGGTCTGCGTGTACTTCACCGCGTTGGAAAGCAGGTTCTGAATCGCCTCCATGAGCATGTCGCGATCGGCATGGACCCGGAATACTGCGGGCGTCAGTTCTTCGACAAGTGTCAATCCCTTGTCCTGGGCCTGCGGGCGAACCATGTCGGCCGCTTCTTTCACGACCATCGCGAGGGAGACCGGCTCCTTGTGGATGCGCACGGTGCCCGATTCGATGCGACTGATGTTCAGCATGTTGTCGATCATGCGCCCCAGCCGCTGGGTGGAGGTCTGAATGATGCCGTATGTCTCTTTGCGTGTGGCTTCGTCATTGACTTCGCCGTCCACGAGCAGCTCGACGTATCCGCGAATGGACGACAACGGCGTTCGCAGCTCGTGGGCTACGTGGGCGACGAACTCGCTCTTCATCCGCGCGGCTTGCCGCTCCAGGGTGACGTTGTGCAGCAGCGTGACCACGCCGTGGGCCTGCGGCTGCGATTGCGCTTGCGGATCGTTCTTGCGAACTTCATTCAGCGGCCAGATGCTGACCGAATAGGTCTGGTCGTCGTCATTCAGATCCACCTTGCGCACGCCGCCGCGCACCGTGGAGTCGAGGGCTTGCTGCATCTCCTGGATCAGCGTTGCATCCTGCACGGACTCGGCCAGCGGCTGGCGCAACGCCGTCGCTTTATCTATTTTCAGCACTTCGGTTGCGGCGGTATTGACCAGGCTGAGCCGGCCGAAGGAATCGACCGCCAGGATCGGCTCATTGATCGCATCCACGATTGACTCAACGTGGCGGCGCTGGGCCTCCGCCAGGCTGAGTTGCACCGTCAGTTGCTGCTGGCGATCCTCCAGTTCCCTCGTCTGCGCGCGGACCCGGGCGGCGTTGCGCTCCACTTCCGCAAGCTTCGGCAGCAATCCCGCAACCCTGTCGGTACTGCGGGCCATTTCATTCGCATTCGAAGCAGCGCCGCCAGTTTTTCTATCGCGGCGCATGCCCAATACGATCAACGCAGCACTCGCACCGAGCAGCGCGAACACAAGCCAGGCCTGGCCCGCTGACCGCGCGGCGGCAGGGTGGATTGCCCCCCAGAGGGTCCACCCGGCCACGGCGGTCAGCGGCGCCAAAGCCCAGGAAGTCTTGAATGCAACCGGTTGAGCCGACTTAACACGCGCCGGCGCAGCAGCGTCGACGGCAGCGCAGTTGGCACCGGTGGACTGCACCGGAGCAGCGGCGTCATCGTCAACCTGCGACCAGGGCTGTGTGTTGCTCAGCGGCACGAGTCGCCTCCACGTAAGGCCAGGTTGGATGGCTCAATGGAGACCGGACTATTGGCGCTGACCTTCATTGATTCGCCGAGATCGATGTCCGTCGCCTCGCGATCCTGTTTCGACAATCGTCTCAACAGTTCCGCGGCGGCGCGAGAATCGGGATCGATGGCCAATGCCCGCTCGTAAGCGGCTCGGGCCTCGGCCAGGCGTCCGCAGGCCTGCTCGGCCCGCCCCAGCAGGCAGAACCCGGAGGTCATGCGCTGATCGAGTTCGATCGCGGCGCGAGCCGAATCGGCCGCCGCCGCAAAACGCTCAAGTTTGAACTCGGCATAGGCCAGCAGCAGCAGCGATTCCGGCGAATGGGCATCAGCTTTGTGTGCGCGACGCAGACAGCTCGCGGCCAGCTCTGCATCCTTCACCGCCAGCGCGGCCCGGGCGACGCAGACGGCCGTCAACAGATCACGCGGATGATCCGCGGACCATGTTGCGAGAGTCGAAACGGCAACATCGTGCCGATTGCCGGCCACGCAGGCTCGCGCCAGATCGTGAATCACGCCGCGGGCCCAGTTCAGGTCCGATGCGGCTTCGCTTCTGGATGACTCGTCCTTCTCGAAGTTCTCGACGGCCCGGCGACCCTCGTCATCCAGCGCGCCCGCATCGACGTCGGCCCGCTGTGCCACCAGCGTCCGCGCCAGCGGCTGAAGCGCGTCAACGGCGTCTTCATACTCCCCCGCCCACACGAGCGTGCTTCCCCATTGGGCCACGGTCGCGGGATCGTTGTCACTCAGCCGCGCGGCCTCGCTGGAATACTTGATCGCGGCATCCTTCACCTCGAGCGTCCGGGCAATCCGGGCGGCCAAACTTCGCATGGGCACATTGCGATCGAAGTCGCGCATGCGGCCGGCGATCAGGTCAAGCGCGATGCGCGGGCGACCGAGGGTCACGAGCATTTCGGCGCGGGCCAGCACGTAATCGGGCGAGAGCGGCGACTTGTCCGACGCATGCGTGTAGGCCAGCAGGGCCGCGTCCATGTTGCCGTAGCGCTGTTCGAGCACGCCTTCGAGGTAATCGAGCTCCGCGTCTTCGCCGCGCGTTCGCGCTGCCGCGATCGCCTCGCGCGCTTCTGCAAGCTGACCGCGCTCCAAGTGAATACGGGCCGCCAAGACGTAAGCAGGCATGCCGCCCGAGGTCGTCGCCATCGCTGCGTTCAATTCGCGCTCAGCGTCATCAAGCCGGCCCGCTTCGAGGTGCCGCTGGGCGAGCTGCAATCTGGCGTTTCCGCGCAGATCATCCCAATGCCGACGGGCGTCTTCCTTCGCCGTGTTCGACGCGTGCATCCTGAAAAACGGCGTATCGAATGCGGAGCAGCCCTGTGCCAGCGCCGGCAGACTCACCGCAATCAACGCCCTTATCCATTTCGAGCGTGTGGTGGTCATGACCGTCTCTCCAGCGTGTTTGATTGATTCGGCGCAGGTCGCGGCGGCGATTGAGTCCCGCTCTTTTCGATGCGCGAGCGCACGTCCGCATCCAGTTCGACTTCCAATCCCACGTCGTCCTCGATGGGCGAGTCACATTCCGGCTTCGACGGCACAACGTAAGGCGGCATCGGGCGATCAAATGGCTTGTTCACCACACCGCTCTCTTCGGCTATTCGATCGTGCACGAAGCTGCGCACGCTTGACGCTTCGCTTTCCCACCGCCGCTTGTTGCGAATGGACTCAACCAGCTTGGCGGCATGCACGTGCCGGGGGTAGTTGTGCATGGCCAGTTCGGCATCCCACAGCGCGCGATCCGTATCGCCACGGGCGAGTGCTTCGACCGCGGACTGATAGTGCGCCTCGGCCAGTCGCTCGCGACCGAACCACTGCAGGCCTTTGCGCATGCCGAGCCGATATCGCTCGGTGTCTTCATAAAGCTCCTTGGAGCTTTTCTGGTCTGCGTCGCCCTTCACGATGTGAACCGTGAGCAGAATGATCACTTCTTCCCGCACCGTCGCGTCTCGCGTTGTGCGGAAAAGCACTCCGGCAATGGGGATGTTGCCGAGGCCCGGCACCTGTCCGCGCGTCGCCGTGCTGACTTCGCGGAACAGTCCGCCGATCAGGATGGTGTGTCCGTCCTGCACAAGGACGTTCGTGGTCACTTCAGTCGTCTGCTCGAATGGGAGATTGGCCGAGGTCAAGCCACCGGTGGAATCCTTGGGGTGAATCTCCATGCGCACCGTTCCGTCCTCGCCGATGAACGGGCGGAACGAAAGCACGGTGCCGGTTTCGAGAAACTCAACCTGCTGAATCGCGGTCGTTTCGGTGATGGTGGTGGTCAGGTATCCGTCGCGCCGGCCGACGACGACCTGTCCGATCTGCTTGTTGAGCGCGAGGATCTTTGGATTCGCCAGAATGTCGGTGTCGGTGATCGACTCCAGCGCTCGAATGAAAAAGCCCACCTGGTCCTTGATGATGCCAAAGGTGAACCCGCCATTGGGCACGGCCTGGTTGAAATTGGTCCGTGCCGTAAACGTGGTGTCCTGCAGGGCAGCGCCCGGGGTCGTACCCGTCACGATGGTCTGCGCCGCCGGACTCACGCTGGACAGCGCCTGAAAGTCTATTCCGCCAACCGTTGTGAAGTCGATACCCAGCGCGTTGTCTTCATTCAGCGTGGCCCGCAGGATCGTCGCCTCGACCAGCACCTGCCTGGGTCGCACGTCCATCTCCGCCAGCACGCGACCGATCTGGTCGAGCTTGTCGCTATAGTCAGTCACCAGAATGGCGTCGATGCCCGCCGACGCATCGCCCTGGGTGTCGGGCACACCGCCACCCGCTGCACCAGACGTTCCCGCCCCGAGACCCTTGGCAGCCGGCGGCGTCAGGGAGACCTTGCCCACTTCAGGCGAGAGAAGCGGCGTGATGAGATCCTTCGCGGTGAGTGCGTTGAGATAGGTCAATCGGAAGATGCGGGCCGTCAGCACACGGCGGGCCTTGGCGATCTTCTGGATCTCCTCGATGGGATGAACATAAATAAAGTCGCCTTCGCTGCGATGGCCGAGGCCGTTTGAAACCAGCATGGCATCGAGCGCCTGTTCGAATGAGACGCCATACAGGCTGCACGAGACCTTTCCATTCGCGCCGGCGGCCAGCACGATGTTCCGCTTGGTTGGCTCCGACAGCATGCGCAGCGCATCGGGCAGGGGCACGTCTACAAGATGAAGAGTGACCTTCGATCCCGGTCCCACGGAAACGGACGGCGGTGTGGTTTCACGCACGTCGCGCGGTTCGGAGGGTGGCACCGTCAGCGGATCATCCGCCCGACCCGGCAACACGGCCGCGCAGACGAAAAGAATGGCGACAATCGTCTGATATCGCGTTGCCGCGCCGCGCCTGACGCGCGACGATTCGCCCACGGATTTGCGGACAGTCACCATAAACACTCCCAAGCGTCCCCGAACTGCATCGGTTGTCGGACCACTCGGGTTGTGTTGTGCTAGGGAATGCGAAGCGTGACGAGATGGCCGTCGAGGGCGACCGTGACGGTGCGATCCTCAATGGCAACGACCGAGAATGACTTGATCGTGTCCCCCACGCGGACGAGCTGTCCCGAA
>CAYXEY010000002.1:18243-42694 GCA_964464105.1 uncultured Planctomycetaceae bacterium | reverse complement strand
AGATTGACGTAAAGCTGCGGCTGATTTGCGCGAAAACTGGTGAACAAGCCCAGCAGGCCGGGTTGCTCGTTGCCGGTGGCCACGGTGTCGTCGACGGTCTCCTGTAATGCGGCCAGACCCGAGTCCGCCCGATCCTGAAGCTGCATCTTGAAGCCGCCGGTGCTGCCCAGTCCGTCGACCGGCGGCGCGCCGAATACCGTTACAGCAGCCTCTTGAATCTGGCTGAACTGGGCGCGCAGCGCCTTTGCGACTGCCGGGGCTGACCGGCTCGCGTCGCCCTTGCGGCCTTCAAACGGTTCGAGGATGACGAACATGCCGCCGACGTTGGAGATGTTCGTGCTCATCAGCACGGAATAGCCCGGCATTGAAATCGTGTGCGCCACGCCTGGCACCTTGGAGGCGAGATCTACCAATCGCGTGACCACCTCTTCCGATCGCTCAAGGCTCGCGCCGTCGGGCAACTGCGCATTGACGACGAGGTAACCCTTGTCCTGCTCGGGGATGAAGCCCAGGGGGACCGTGGCGAAACCCACCGAGGTGAGATACATCAATCCGCCGTAAACGAGCAGCACGATCACGCTGACGCGCAACAGCATGCTGATCGAAAGGCCATAAGCGCTGATGGCCCGATCGAATGTCCAGTTGAATCCCTTGAAGAATGCGCCGAGCACCCGATTCACGATTCCGCTCAGGAACCATCCGGCGATGCCGCCGATGGCGAAGGCGACGGCCCGCGCGACCCAAAGCATCGGCGGGGTTCCATGCGCCGCTGCTTCTTCCCCGTGGGCGGCGACCTGCACGCCGAACATCGGCGCAATGACCGGGGTCAGCAGCATGAAGGCGACCAATCCCAAAAGAATGGCGATGCCCAGTTTCGGGAACGCTTCCGCGTGCGAATGGCCGTGATCGCCATGTGCATGCGGCTTGAGGATGAGTACGCAGAGGGCGGGGCTGAGTGTCAGTGAGTTGAAGGCGGAGATTATGGTGGACGCGGCGATGGTCAACGCGAACTGCCGGTAGAACTGTCCGCTGATGCCCGGGATGAACGCGGTCGGAATGAACACCGAGCTGAGCACGAGGGCAATGGCGATGACCGGGCCTGACACTTCATCCATCGCTTTTCGCGTCGCCTCACGCGGAGCCAGCCCCATGGCCATGTTGCGCTCGACGTTTTCGACGACCACGATGGCGTCATCGACCACGATGCCAATTGCCAGCACAAGTCCGAAGAGCGAGAGGTTGTTGAGTGAGAAGCCCATCATGGCCATAACCGCGAAGGTGCCGATGAGCGAGACCGGCACGGCGACCATCGGGATGATGGTGGCTCGCCAATTCTGCAGGAAGACCAGCACCACGATGAAGACGAGAATGAATGCTTCAATGAGCGTCTTGTAGACTTCGTGAATGGACTCGTTCACGAAGATCGTGGTGTCGTAAACGATGCGATGCTCGAGACCAGCGGGGAAGCGCGAGGCAAGCTCGTCCATGCGTGCGCGGACCGCTTCGGCGGTTGCGACCGCGTTGGAACCGGGCAATTGAAAAACCGCCAGCGTGATGCTCGGCCTGCCGTCGAGGTTGCTGCCGACGTCGTAATTCTTCGCGCCCAGCTCGGTGCGACCGATGTCGCTGATGCGGGTGATCTCGCCGTTTTCTCCGGTCTTGACGATCACGTTGGCAAACTGCTCGGGTTCGAGCAGGCGGCCCAGGGTGTTGATGGTGAGCTGGAACTCCTGTCCCTTGGGCGCGGGAGCCTGACCCAGGCGACCGGCGGCGACCTGAACGTTTTGTTCGCGCAGCGCCCTGGTGACATCGCCTGCGGTCATGTTTCGCGCACTGAGCTTTTCCGGGTCCAGCCAGATGCGCATGCTGTAATCGCGGGCGCCGAGGAAGGTCACGTCGCCGATACCGGGCAGGCGGGCCAGCGCGTCCTTCACCTGGATCGTCGCATAGTTGCTCAGATAAAGCTGGTCGTATCGATTGTCCGGCGAGATCAGATTCACGCACATCAGGATGGCCGGCGACTTCTTTTTCACCGTGACGCCCTGACGCTTGACCTCCTCTGGCAGCTTGGCTTCAGCGATGGACACGCGGTTCTGCGTGAGCACCTGGGCCATGTTCAGATCGGTGCCCACATTGAACGTGACATCGATGTAAGTCTGACCGTCGTTGGTGGACTTGGAGTACATGTAAAGCATGTTCTCCACGCCGTTGACCTCTTGTTCAATCGGGGTGGCCACGGTGTCCGCGACGATCTTGGCGCTGGCCCCGGGGTAGATGGCCGAGATCTGAATCACCGGCGGAGCGACCTCGGGGTATTGCGCGATGGGAAGCTCGCGCAGCGCCACGCCGCCGACGATCAGAATGACGATCGACAGCACGCTGGCGAAGACCGGGCGATCAATGAAAAAGCGAGAGAACATCGCTGGGTCTCCGTCAGTGGCCGGTGGTCGCCGCTGTATCGCCCGCGCCGCCGCTTGGCGTCGAAACGTTTGTTGTTGTCTTTATTTCGCCATTCCGCCGCGGCATGTCTGCACGCTTCGGCGTCACTGGTTTGCCGGGCCGCGCCCGCTGGGTTCCGTTAACCACGACCCAGTCGCCCGGTTTCAGTCCCGATTTCAGGACCTGCAACCCGTCATCCTGAACCGGACCCGGTTCTACGAAGCGCCGCTCGACGACGTTCTTGTCATCCACTACCGAGACATACTTCACTCCCTGATCGATTCCGATCGCCCGCTCCGCCACCAGCAGCGCCTGATACGGGTCGCTGACCGGAACTCGCATGCGGGTAAACAAACCGGGCTTATAGATACGCTTTGAATTATCAAAGGTGGCTCGCACGCGGATTGTCCCCGTGCCCGGATTCACCCTGTTGTCAGCGAAATCGATGACACCCTCATGCGGAAAACCCTTCTCGTTGGCCAGGCCAAGCCAGACGGGAATCTTGAGTTTGCTCACATCAGGCTGAGTTGCCGCGGGGGAATTCGAGGTCCTCGCGCGCTCTCTGAAGCGAAGCAACGTGCGCTCGTTGACGTTGAAGTAGGAATAAATGGGATCCTGCGACACGATCGTCGTCAGCAGATCGTTGTCTCCGCGAACGAGGTTGCCCTTGGTAATCAACGTCTCAGAAATCAGACCGTCTATGGGCGCAGTGATCCGCGAGAACTCCAAATTCAGTTTTGCTTGGTCGATCGTGGCATCGGCGGATTGAATCGCCGCCGTCGCCTCGCCCATGTCTGCCTTGACTTTGTCCAGGTCCTGTTGCGTGGCGGCGCCGGTGGGCACGAGCCTTTCATACCGCTGCACGTCGGCCTGGGCCCGGGCCAGTTTGGCCTGCCATTGGGCCTTCTGGCCTTCCGCGTTCCTTAATTCGGCCTCGAATGGGCGTGGATCAATCTGGTATAGCACATCCCCCTGCTTGACCTCGAAACCGTCGGTAAAGTGGATTTCGGTCAGATATCCACTGACACGGGCACGGATCTCAACGGATTCTACCGCGTCTGTTCGGCCGGTGAACTCCTCGTAATCCGTTACATCGCGGGTCACGACTTGGCTCACCGTCACCTCGGGCGGCGTCGCAGGCGCGGCTTGCCCGGCCTTGTCGTCCTTCTTGCAGCCGAGCGGCAGGGCGGCGAGCGCGAGGACGCAGGCTGCACGTCTAATATGATGCATGTCTATTCTCCTCAATAGCGCTGCGCGATGAAGCGCCGCCCGGCGATGGAAGCCTCGTCGTCATAAGCGTCACTCTTGTCTCTCTTGGGGAGCTCAATGGGCTTGCGCTTCACGGGTTTGTACGGAATCAGGCTCAGAAAGTGGGCGATGCAGTTCAGCCGGGCGCGCTTCTTGTCCTCGGACCGGACGATGTACCAGGGTGCCCATTCGGTGTCCGTCGCCTCGAACATCTTGTCGCGGGCACGGGAGTAGTCGTACCATTTTTCCCGCGACGGAAGGTCCATGTTGCTCAGCTTCCACTGTCGCATGGGGTCTTCGATGCGCTGCTCGAATCGTCGCTTCTGTTCCTCGTTGGAGACTTCCAGCCAGTACTTGATGATCTTGATTCCGCTGTCGATGAAGTGCCGTTCGATCAACGGACACAATTCAAGAAAGCGCTTGTGCTCCTCCTTCGAGCAGAATCCCATCACGCGTTCCACGCCGGCGCGGTTGTACCAGCTTCGATCGAAGATCACGATTTCGCCGGCCGCGGGGAAATGCGCGATGTACCTCTGCATGTACAACTGGCTTTTTTCGCGATCGCTGGGAGCGGGCAGGGCGACCAGTCGGAATACGCGCGGACTGACGCGCTCCACCATCCGGCGGATGAGCCCGCCTTTGCCGGCGGCGTCGCGTCCTTCGAACACGACGATGATCCGCAAACCCTCCTGCTTAACCCAGTCCTGCAAAAGGCAAAGCTCGACCTGAAGTTTCTCGAGTTCGCGCTCATACTCCTTGCGGGTTAGCTTGGACTGTTCGTCCTGGTCGTTGCTCATGGCTGACACCTCGCTAATGCGGATGCTGGCGGATCGAACGACGGGTAGGGTGAAAAACGATCGATGATGCGCGCGAGTTTCCCGGCTAAGCGCGTGCCGGCGCAATCGCCGACGTGAGGCGAGATGAAGCGGGGTCTGCGGATCTCGTGCATCACGATACGCCTTGCAACCGCCGTGCCAATACTGGAAGTGCTTCCGACAACGGAACGGGACGCGCACGGACCCCGACGCGCAGTGAGGTTAACGCGTTGGACTAAGAGCGAAGTAGAAATCCGCACGACATCGCCGGAGCAGCGAGTATAACCTGAACAGCTTGGTTGAACATGAAGCTCTTGAACGGTGGCACACCGTCGAAAATGGGATCGGTCTATTGTAAACTGCGATACTAAGCTCCGCTAATAACGCCGATTGCAGGGCGTTGCAGGGCTTTTGGGAAGGTTGGTACGGCGCTTGCAACATTGGGTCTTTCCAGCAAGCGGCTTGTTGAATGCGTTCATTTGGCGAAAGAAAACCCGTGTCGCGCAAGCCGAAGAGGACTGCTTTGAGTAAGTTCGCGCACGGGTAATTGTAATTTTGCGCAGCCGGCATTCGCGTCTGTTTCATTTGCAGAGTCAGTTTCATTCGTGTCGTCAACTGGGTTTTACTTTCATTGGAATTCACCATGACCGCGCTTGCCTCTCCCACCACGTTAGCTGGACATCGACAAGACGCATACGAACACCTTCTGCAACGGTGCCAATCGGTCGAACCCGTAGTCACGGTCGTGGCCTACCCCTGCGAAGAGACTGCGCTGTCCGGCGCAGTTGAGGCCGCCGAGGCGGGACTGATCCAGCCGATTCTGGTGGGTCCGCGCAAGAAGATTCAGCAGGTTGCGGAGGCCGCCAAGCTCAGAATCGATCGGTATGAAATCGAGGACGTCGCGGAAGCGCCGGCTGCCGCGGCTCGGGCCGTCGAACTGGTGCGCATGGCCAGGGCCGAAGTCCTGATGAAGGGCAGCCTGCACACCGACGAGTTGATGGGGGCGGTCGTGGCGTCGGCAACCGGACTGCGCACCAAGCGGCGCATCAGCCATGCGTTTGTCATGTCGGTTCCAACCTATCCCAAGCCGCTGATCATCACCGATGCGGCGATCAACATCGCCCCGACGCTGGAAGACAAACGCGACATCTGCCAGAACGCGATCGATCTGGCCCACAGCCTCGGCAAGGCCATGCCCAAGGTCGCCATCCTGGCGGCAGTCGAAACCGTCACCCCCAAGATGCCCGCAACCATTGACGCGGCGGCGCTCTGCAAGATGGCTGATCGCGGGCAGATCACGGGCGCATTGGTCGATGGGCCGCTGGCCATGGACAACGCCATCAGCGCCATCGCCGTCAAGACCAAGGGCATTTCGTCGCCGGTCGCCGGCGATGCAGACATACTGCTTGCGCCCGATTTGGAAGCGGGAAACATCCTCGCAAAGTTGCTTACGTTCCTTGCCAATGCAGATGCGGCCGGACTGGTATTGGGTGCGCGCGTGCCGATCATTCTGACCAGCCGGGCGGACAGCGTTCGCGTGCGCATTGCTTCGTGTGCTGTCGCTGTACTCGTGGCCCACGCCCGGCGCACAGGACAAGTTGAGGCTCATTCATAAGCAGTCGGGAGAATCACGCCATGGGACAGGAATCGAATACGACTTCTAAAGCAGCCTCGACTGCATCGAACACGAACGCCCCCTTCATGTGGCCGTTGTCGACAATTCGCGCGGCCAATGAGTACGCGACAGATTTCTGGCAGCGCTCGCTGATCTTCGCCGACATCCTGCGCAAGTCCGGCAATCAGCAGGCGGACATGACTTCGCGGGACGTCAACGCCGTACTGATCTTCGAATACGAAGTGATCTTGAAGGGCACCGATCTGCCGCGTCCGGTGAATTACGCGCTGGTGCGCGTAGTGCCGCCCAAGGGAACACAGATCGACGACACCCAGCGCCCGGTCGTGGTCATTGATCCGCGCGCGGGACAGGGACCGGGCATCGGCGGATTCAAACCAGTCAGCGAGATCGGTGAGGCGTTTTCCGCGGGGCATCCAGTTTATTTGTTTGGTTTCGTGGTCGAGCCGGTTGAAGGGCAGACGATCGAAGACATCGCCCACGCTCACACGGTGTTTCTCGAGAAGGTCATCTCGCGTCATCCCAAGGCGGACGGCAAGCCGCTCATCTTCGGAAATTGTCAGGCCGGCTGGCATGCGGTCATGGCCGCGTGCATGCGACCCGATCTGGTCGGGCCGCTGGTGCTGGCTGGCGCGCCGTTGTCCTACTGGGGCGGCGTGCGCGGCGAGAACCCCATGCGCTACACGGGCGGCCTCAACGGCGGCACCTGGATGGCACGGATGATCAGCGACCTGGGCGGCGGCATCTTCGATGGCGCCTGGCTGATCTCGAACTTCGACAATCTCAACCCCGCCAACACGCTGTGGACCAAGCAATACGATGTGTGGGCTGATCCGGAGAAAACCGAGAAACGTTACCTCGAGTTTGAAAAGTGGTGGGGCGCGTTCGTGCATCTGCGCGGCGAAGAACTGCAGTACATGGTCGACAATCTCTTCGTCGGCAACAAGCTCTCCACGGGCGAGATCGTGACGAAGGACGGAATCCGGCTCGACATTCGCAACATCAAGTCGCCGATCCTGTGCTTCTGCTCGAAAAGCGACAACATCACCCCACCGCAACAGGCGCTGGATTGGATTCTTGACAACTACGACAGCGTCGACGAAATCCGCAAGCACGGTCAGACCATCCTTTATTGCCTGCACGAAACAGCCGGGCACCTGGCCATCTTTGTGGGCACCAAGGTTGCGGCCAAGGAGCACTCCGAGTTCATCAATTACATGGACCTGATCGACGGCATGCCGCCGGGTCTTTATGAGATCGTGATCAGCAATCGAAGCGATGGTGATGTCGGCGGGGATCTGCTGGCTGGTGATTTCAA
The DNA here is from genome assembly GCA_964464105.1 of uncultured Planctomycetaceae bacterium. Taxonomy (GTDB): domain Bacteria; phylum Planctomycetota; class Phycisphaerae; order UBA1845; family UTPLA1; genus CAYXEY01. Next base: position 35,241 of record CAYXEY010000002.1, on the reverse strand, counting down.
CGTGCGTATTGAGCAGCGGAGTTTGGACGACATTCGCGCGCTGGGCTGCAACAGTGAGGCCGATGAGCGCGAATTCGCGGCCGTCGCGCGGCTCTCGGAACTCAACAACACGCTTTACACGACGTTCGTGCAACCGTGGCTGCGACCATGGATCACGCCGCAATTTGCATCGACCATTCTGGCGATGCAACCGCTGCGCGTCAGATACGCGATGTTCTCAGATAAGAATCCGATGATGTCCGCCGTGGGGTCGCTGGCGGACACAGCGCGTGCGGAGCGCAAGTCGCCAGAGGCCGACAACCCGTTCGTGAAGGCGCAGGAACAGGTCTCGGAGATGATGACGAAGAGCTTGGAGACCTATGGGCAGCTTCGAGATCAAACACTCGAAGCCATGTTTCATGCGTTCTACGGTTCGCCGTTCGTGCAGGCCTGGCTGGGCGTGACGAGCAAGGATGGACGGGTTCGACCCAAGCCGGGCACGTCGCCGGAGCAGCAGGCTGCGCTGGCCGAGCGAATCGAAACGCTTCAAAAGACGATGGATCAGGGTGGTCCGCTGGAGGCCGCCGTTCGGGCGCTGGTTTACATTGCCATGGGGCAAGGTTCGGTGGACGCGCGCTCGTTTGAAGCCCTGCGGCGCACCTTGAAGGCCCATCCCGAGGTCAAACTATCGCGCTTCAAGGCGATTGTCCGCGAGCAATGGGCGAGGTTGACAATCGATATGAAGGCGGCGCTGGAGGGGCTTTCGCGCATGCTTCCCGCCGACGAGGCGGTGCGCCGCAAGATATTCGACGAGATCAAGTCGATCAGAACCGCGGCAGGCGAACTCGATGGCGAATCCAGGCGGCGATTGGATGAAATGGAAGAATTGTTCGGAAATCGGGCGTTGCGCAATGCCGACCGCAAGGGTCAGCTCGCGACCGCTCGTTCCTAGCGAGCGTCGGTGGTAAAACACCTGCCTGAGCATTCGTTCGGAGGTTTACCTTGAGCGATGCCATCATTGTCCTGAATGCCGGTTCATCGAGCCTGAAGTTCTCGATTTACGTTCTGATTGATCAGACGCTGCAAATCGTCAACCGCGGATTGATCGAGGGATTGGGCACCAACCCGCGCTTCAAAGCCAAAGACGCGAGCGGCAAAGTCGTCGCCGAATCCGCGCTTGGTGCATCGAAGACCGCCTTCGGTCATTCCGAGGCGCTGGCGCATCTCGTGCAATGGATGCGTGAGACACATCCCGAAAAATACACCATTGTCGCCATTGGGCACCGGATGGCGCATGGCGGCGCGGATTTCGTCAAGCCCACATTGATTGACGACAAAGTGATCGCTGGGCTTGAGCAGCTTATTCCCCTTGTGCCGCTGCATCAGCCGCACAACCTTGCCGCGATCAAGGCCGTGAGCCGGTTGCGTCCGGAACTGCCGCAGGTGGCCTGCTTCGATACGGCGTTTCATCAGGGCCGTCAGCGGGTGACCGAGCGCATGGGTCTGCCCGACGAGATGTTTCAGCGCGGCATGCGCCGATGGGGTTTTCATGGACTTTCTTACGAGTTCATCGCGCAGCAATTCAGGCGCAAGGCGCCCGAGATTGCGACCGGGCGCGTGATCGCCGCACACCTCGGCAGCGGGGCGAGTTTGTGCGCGATGAAAAATGGTCGCAGCGTAGACACGTCGATGGGGTTTTCGGCGTTAGATGGCCTGCCGATGGGCACGCGCTGCGGGAGCCTCGATCCTGGCGCGGTGCTTTACTTGTTGCGCCAGGGCTGGAACGTGGAGCGGATTGAGGAGCTGCTTTACAAGAAGTCCGGCCTGCTCGGCATCTCCAATCTCAGTAATGACGTGCGGGACCTGCTGGCGAGCGAAAGCAAGTTGGCCGCTGAAGCCATCGAGTACTTCGTATACCGCATCGCTCGCGAGATCGGATCGCTGGTTGCGGCGCTGGAGGGGCTCGACGCGCTGATCTTCACCGCGGGCGTCGGGGAGAATTCTCCGGTGATTCGCCAGCGCGTCTGCCAGAGACTGTCGTGGCTCGGCATCGTCATCGATGCGAATGCCAATCAGCGGGCCGACGCGTGCATTTCGCCCAGGGGCCAGTCGCCGTCGGTCTGGGTGATTCCGACAGATGAGGAATTTGTAATCGCCACGCATACGCTCGACGTCGTGGCTCAACGATAGGATCACGTCGCTTTGAAAATGAGAAGGAGTTCATCATGCAAGAATCCATTCGGCTGAATGAGGCACGGGACGGCAAGGCGGCATGGAAACGGTGGGGGCCTTACCTGAGCGAGCGGCAGTGGGGCACCGTTCGCGAGGACTACAGCGAGAATGGCGATGCGTGGAACTTCTTCCCCCACGATCATGCGCGCTCGCGGGCGTATCGCTGGGGTGAGGATGGGCTGGCTGGTATCTCGGACGACAAGCAGCGGCTTTGCTTTGCGCTGGCCCTGTGGAATGGCAAGGATCCGATCCTGAAAGAGCGGCTCTTCGGCCTGACCAACAGCGAGGGCAATCACGGCGAGGACGTGAAGGAGTATTACTTCTACCTCGACAGCACGCCGACGCATTCGTATATGAAGTATCTTTACAAGTATCCACAGGCGGCGTTTCCGTACAGCGACATAGTCGAGACCAATCGTCGCCGATCGCGCCACGAATCGGAATACGAGCTGATTGACACCGGCGTCTTTAAGGACAATCGCTACTTCGATGTAATCGTGGAATATGCCAAGGCAGGGCCAGAGGACATTTTGATTCGCATCACCGCCTTCAATCGCGGGCCGGAAGCGGCGAAATTACATCTCTTGCCCTCGCTCTGGTTTCGCAACGACTGGGCCTCGTGGATTGCCGAGTCCAGCCGGGCGACTGCCAAGCCGGGCCTACGGCAGATCAAGGGCGCGGCCGGCGCGAGCACGGTCGAGGCGGTTCATCCAGCCCTTGGAGAGATCACGCTGTTTTGCGAAGGCGACGTGCCGCTGCTTTTCACCGAGAACATCACCAACCACGAACGGCTCTTCCCCGGGCATTCCAACGGCACCCCGTACGTCAAGGATGGGATCAACAACTGCATCGTGCATGGAAAAATGGATGAGGTGAATCCTGACAAACACGGCACCAAGGTGGCGGCGCAATATCGAATGACCATCGCCGCGGGCAAGTCGGCGACGGTGCGCCTTCGCCTCATCGGTCAGAATGTCGCGGCTCGAACCGGTAGCGGCCGGATGAACGCGAATTGTTTCGGCGCGGACTTTGACAAGATCTTTGCCGCTCGGATCACCGAGGCCGACGAGTTCTACAAGTCGATCATCCCGGCTTCGACTTCACCCGATGCCGCCAACGTCATGCGACAGGCGCTGGCCGGCATGCTGTGGAGCAAGCAGTTTTATTTTTTCGATGGCGACAACTGGCTGGATGAACACCAGTCCAATCCACTTCACACCGGCTACCGCAATTCCCGGAACTCTGAATGGTTCCACATGCTCAATGAAGACATCATCTCGATGCCGGACAAATGGGAGTATCCGTGGTACGCGGCATGGGATCTGGCATTCCATGCGCTGCCGCTCGCCCTCGTCGACCCCGACTTCGCCAAGGAGCAGATGAAGCTGATGCTACGCGGCGTTTATCAGCACCCCAGCGGTCAGCTCCCCGCCTATGAGTGGAACTTCAGCGACGTCAATCCGCCGGTGCATGCGTGGGCGACGCTATTTCTGCACCGGACGGACCTGGCTGCGCGGGGCGAGACGGACATCGATTTTCTCAAGATGGCCTTTAACAAGCTTCTGTTGAACTTCACCTGGTGGGTCAATCGCAAGGACCGCTTCGGCAAAAACGTCTTCGAGGGAGGGTTCCTGGGGCTGGACAACATCGGCGTCTTTGACCGCAGCGCGCCGCTGCCCACCGGTGGATATTTGGAGCAGGCCGACGGCACGGCGTGGATGGCCCTGTATTCGCAGAACATGCTCGAACTCGCGGTGGAACTCGCCGCGCACGATTCCACTTACGAAGACATGGTGTTGAAGTTCGCCGAACACTTCTACTACATCGCCGCGGGCATGAATCGTCCCGGATCAGAGGGCATGTGGGACGAGGAGGACGGCTTTTACTACGACATGCTGCGCCTGCCCGACGGCAGCCACCAGCGGCTCAAGGTGCGCTCCATGGTGGGGCTGCTGCCGTTGTGCGCAACGACGGTGATTGAATCCTGGCAGCGCGAGCGAATCCCTGCGGCCATGTCGCAGATGGATGATCGCCTGCGACGGATGCCGGAGTTAATACAGTCCATTCATCCGATCGGCGCGCAGCACCGGGGCGCAGCCGATCGCGGAATATTGGCGCTGCTCACGCCGGATCGGCTGCGACGCATCCTCTCCAAGATGCTCGACACCGACGAGTTTCTCAGCCCCTACGGCATCCGCTCGCTCTCCAAATATCACGAGAAACACCCGTTCGTAATGAACGTAAACGGAGTCGAACACCGCGTGGACTATGCGCCGGCAGAGTCGACGACGGGTGCATTTGGCGGAAACTCCAACTGGCGCGGACCGGTCTGGATGCCGGTCAACGCCATGATCATTCGGGCCTTGTTGAACTTCTACATGTACTACGGAGACACCTTCAAGGTTGAATGCCCGACGGGTTCGGGGAAGTTGATGAATCTCTTTGAGGTTGCGAAAGAGATCGCCGACCGGCTCACGCGCATTTTCCTGCGCGACGAAAAGGCAAGGCGCCCCGTCTATGGCGGGACGGAGGAATTCCAGTCCGATCCGCATTGGCGCGATAACATCCTGTTCTACGAATATTTTCACGGCGACAACGGAGCAGGAATTGGTGCGAGCCACCAGACCGGCTGGACCGGCGTGATCGCAAAGATCCTAGATCTCTTCGGTAGATTGGATGCGAAAAGGGCATTGGAAGGCGGAAAGCAGGCGACTTATGAATCGAAGCGCGGCGCGGTCATGACCGCGCCCGCTCAAGCCCGCCACCTTCGAGAAACTCCGGCGGTCTGATTGAGTGGCAGTTATTTTGTACGTTCGGATACAGAAAGCCTTTATGCGCAAGGCGATCGCCTACTTCAACGAGCCGACGGACTTTTCGCTGGTTCAGGGTGGCCCGCTCTTTCAGCTCCTGCTCGCGGCCCGGTTACAGGTTCCTCCCACGGGTTTGCTGATCCGCAGGATCGTCGCGGTCTTTGTTATTTCATGGGTTCCGCTGCAGGTGCTGACCCTGATGAACGGCACGGCGTGGGGCGGGGTGGGCGTGCCGTTTTTTCACGACATCGATGCACATGTACGTCTGCTGCTATGCGCGCCGTTTCTTCTCGCTGCGGAAGTCATTGTCCATGGTCGGATCAAGGACGTCGTCAAGCAGTTTCTTGACCGCGGCCTCGTGGCCCCGAAGGACCAGGATGCGTTTGCCGGTCACATCGCGTCAGCCATGCGATTACGGAATTCGGTGGTTGCGGAGGTGGTGCTGATCGCGATGACTTACGCAATGGGGTACCTGGTATGGAAGCGGCATTTTGCCCTTCAAGTGCCCACGTGGATGGCCGAATCGTCCGATGGCGAGATGCGATTTACGCCGGCAGGATCATATTATTTCTTTGTAAATCTGGCGATCGTTCGATTCCTTTCGTTGCGCTGGCTGTTTCGCCTTCTGATCTGGTACCGCTTCCTCTGGCATGTTGCCCGGCGCGTCCCTCTGCAATTGAACGCACTTCACCCTGATCGGGCGGGCGGCCTTGGTTTCCTGGCAGGCAGCGTGTTTGCCTTTGCGCCGTTTCTGCTGACTCAGACCATTTCCGTGGCCGGTGTGATCGGTGGAAAGATCACGCACGAAAGCGCGAAGTTGCCCGAATTCAAGATGGAGATCGTTGCGTGGATGGTATTTCTCATGCTAATTGTGCTGACGCCGCTTTTCTTTTTCGTGGGGCGACTGGGAGCGGTCCGACGGGAAGGTCTAAGGGAATACGGCATCGTTGGCAGCCGCTATGTAAATGAATTTAAGCAGAAGTGGATCGACGGCGGCGCCCCCCAGGGGGAGTCGATTGTCGGCAGCGGCGACATTCAATCGCTTGCTGATCTTTCGAACAGCTTTCAAGTCGTTCAGGAAATGTCTCTGGTCCCATTCGGAAAAACGCTCGTGATACGGATGGCGATTTTTCTGGCGTTGCCGTTTCTTCCCCTGTTATTAACGATCATCCCCCTGGAGCAACTGATTGATCGGGCCATGGGCGTGTTCTTTTAGGCGACCCGTTTACGCATCGCGCATGTCCGGGAAGGCGACAATGCGGGAAATCAGGCAGCGATCCTGTAAGTTCTAGAAAGCAGGAACATGATGGGTACGCAAAGGGCTGGGAACCGGTCAAGAGCGACCGATTGGCCACCACATTCCGCCAAGTGGTGGGTGGTGCTCGCCTTTCCCGTCAGCCTTTGTGCACTCTTGGGCTGCGCCGGCATTGGGCCGAGCACGGTTGTTCCGGCTCGCTTCGATTACACGGCGGCGATTGGGGATTCATGGAAGCAGCAGATGCTCATCAACCTGGTCAAGATGCGCTATGGAGATCCACCAGTTTTCCTGGACGTGGCCTCGGTGATCAGCCAGTATCAAATCGTGGCCGGCGCCAATTGGAGCGGGACGTTTAACAACGAGTCTTCGAGCAATACACAAACGCTTGGCGCCACCGGAAACCTTGCGGATCCTGTTACGGGGGCAATCAACTGGGGAAGTGCGCTTGGTAGTCCTTTTCTCAGCAATTCTCAGAATTTCGGAGTCACTGGAGGCTACGCCGATCGCCCCACCATCACCTACCTGCCGCTCAGTGGAGACAAGTTCACCCGCACCCTGATGAAGCCGATTCCGCCGTCGGCCCTGTTGAGCCTGATTCAGGCGGGGTATCCGGTCGATCTCGTTCTGCGAATCTGCACCCACTCGGTCAATGGCGTCAGGAATCGGTGCGGAGCGTCAACGCGATCTCGTCATGCAGACCCCGACTTTTACCCGCTGCTCGAGCGACTCCGCAGGATACAGGACTCCGGGGCCATGGGGCTGAGGGTGCACAAGACGGGTGAGTCCGAAGCGATCATGATGAGTTTCCGGGGCAGGAAAGTTGATACGCAAATGGAGGAAGACGTGGCATTTGTTCGGAAGACTCTGGGGCTTGACCTTGCGTGTGCCGAGTTCAGGGTTGTGTATGGTTCGTCCGCCCGAGACTCCGAAGAGTTGGCAATCCTCTCCAAGTCCGTACTCGAAATCCTTGTTGAATTCGCCTCGAGTATTGACGTCCCGATCAAGCACGTGGAAGAAAAGCGGGTCAACCCCACCATGCCAGATGACATGGTCGCTGGCGAGCCTGTAGCCTCACTCATCAGAATTCAGAGTTCGCGATTACTGCCCGACGATGCATTTATTGCGGTACCCTATCGCAATCACTGGTTCTGGATTGATGATCGCGACATGCGTTCCAAGTCACTTTTTTCATTTCTGATGTTCATCTTTTCGCTCACCGACACAGAGGGCAAGCAGGGCGCTCCAGTCATCACAATCCCCTCCGGATAGCCTATACACGGTCGGCGAACCCCGGGTGATTTCGCTGGGCCTGTCCCTGCGGCTTGCGCGAAGAGGTTGCGCATCAGGGCTACCGGGGCCAAGTGAGGAACGCGATTCATGACCTGGCTACAACGATATCGCATTCGCAGTTTCTTTCTCGAAGCCGTCTGGATATTTCCGGTTCTGGCGATCGTGGCCTCCTTCGTCGCTGTTCGAATCTGCTACTTGATCGACTTACGGCTCAAATGGGAACCGAGCTTCCTGCCCGATGCCGCTCGTGGATTTGTAGCCGGACTCGCGTCGTCGATGTTCACGCTGATCATTTTCGTCGCGTCGGCGCTGCTGGTGGCCGTGCAGCTCGCCAGCGCCCAGCTCACGCCGCGAATCATCGCCCTGGTGTTCCGCGATCCGCTCACCAAATTCTCCTTGTCGGTGTTCACGTTCACCTATGGTTTCTGCATGGCTACGAAGCTGCGCATCAATGATTCGGTGCCGCTGCTGACTCTGCGTGTTGCCGCCTACAGTTGCACCTTCAGCATCGCCCTGTTCGTATTCCTGATCGATCACGTGGGCCGGTTTGTGCGACCCAGCGGGGCATTGCGATCTGTCGCCCTACAGGGGCGCCGAGTCCTGCGCAGCGTCTACCCCAGCCACGTGGCCGATCCCCGCAGGGGCCCGCCGCCATCCACAGTCGTCCCGGAGAGCCAGCCGACGCGCGTCATCGTGAGTCGCAGGGGCGGGACGGTCCTGGCGGTCGACACCCCGGGGTTGGTCGCGCTTGCAGAAAAAGTCAATTGCGTCATTGAAATGGTCCCGCTTGTGGGGGACTTTCTGGCAGTTGGAGACCCGCTCTTTCGACTTTATGACGGTGGGGCGGGCATTCCGGAGCGAGCATTTCATCATTCCGTCGCCGTGGGTCAGGAGCGGACCATGGAGCAGGATCCCACGTTCTCGTTCCGCATCATGGTCGACGTGGCGTCAAAGGGGCTTTCGCCGGCGATTAACGATCCGACCACCGCCGTGCTGGCCATCGATCAGATTCACCACCTTCTGCGCGACGTGGGCAGTCGAAGGCTCGATGAAGGCCCCGTGCGTGATCCGTCAGGCAAAGTGCGATTCGTATGCCGAACGCCGGATTGGGAGAACTTCGTGCAATTGGCCGTCACTGAGATTCGCCACTTCGGCGAAACGAGTGTTCAAGTCGCCCGGCGATTGCGGGCCATGCTTGACAACCTGATCGAGACGCTCCCGAACGATCGCGCCGCGCCGCTGCGGAACGAATTGAAGCTGCTCAATCGCTCAACGGAGCGCGCATTCGCCGAGCCTGCGGACCGCGCATTGGCCGATGTCAGCGATACCCAGGGCGTGGGCGGAAAGTGTCATCCGAACCAACCGCGTTCGAGCGTTCAGCCGCTTCCGATCGTGACAACGGCTGACGGGCTCGAAGTCGAACATCCCCAGATCTAAGTGCGGCCATTCCGGTCGAGTCAATCGGGTCCCGCAATTCCGGTGAATCGTCTGCCGCCTGTTGCCGATCGGGGTTCGACGCCTCCAGGACCGCTGGCGTTGCAGCGTGGTGCGATGGCTCGATCCCATATCGCCGAATCAGGATCGCGGAGCGACGGCCGTGACGTTCGAATCGGGCAACTGAGTTCGTTCGCAATGAGAATCGATAAACAAGAGGCTGGCACTCGATCCAGAACCGGTCCCCGGCCGCCAAGTGCGTGAATTCGATAATGATCATGCGGGGCGATTCGCCCTGGCACACGAGGTCCAGCCGGTTCAGGAACTCCTTGAATTCCCGCAAGGAAATCCTGTTCCTGCGGGGCCGTGCAAAAAAGAAGCCGCAATCTGAAATGAAGAAGTACCAGGTGTCGAGAAAACGCCGAACTTCCTCGAAGGCCTCCGGTCGCCGGGGAACTCGGCTTCCTGCGTTGTCCGCCATCGTCGACTACTCCGTATTGATTGCGGTATTTGTCAAAATTGTCGATGTTGAATTGCAACGGATGGCGCGGCTGGTGGTCCAATCTTCCATTCGGTTGCATAAGCCGGATCTACCACTGCACCGCGAAGCCGGCGGTCATCCACTTGCTCGACTCGACTGCATGAACCACGGCCCGCTGGCCCGGCTTGAATTCGCCGGAGCGCATCATCTGATCGAAGTGGACCAGGGTGGCCGCACCGCCGACGTATCCGATTCGCCCGCAGCGGAATTGAATCTGGTTGCGCGAGATGCCCAGGCGCCGTTCGAATGCGGGGATGTGATCCTCGTAGAGTTTCAGCGTCGGAATTGAGACGACGTAGTGATCCACGGTTTCAGAGGGGATTCCCATCCGCGACGTGAACCTTGCGAGACCTTCGAGCAGCAGCGGGGCCGCCGAGTCGTTCACCGCATTGAAATCCTGCCAAAGGTGGTGCTTTCCGGCTGCATATAGCTCGGGAATCTGGCGGGCCGGGTCCATCAAATCGAGCGCCGCTCCGCCGGCCATCATGCCCGCGGGCCGGTCGCCGCCGATAGATTCGACAAATGTATCGATAATGCGTGGACGGCTGTCGTTTGCATTCCCCGCCTGAAGCAGCACCGCGCCCGCGCCGTCGGCCAGAATCCAGCGCAGCGCCGCGTGCACCTTGTCCATCTGCGGCTGGTTGAAGTAGCAGCTGCGCAGGTAGATCGATGAAAGCTGGCTGTAACACACCAGGGCGGTGCGGTAGCGTCCGCAGCGCAGGGCGTCGAAAGCCACCTGCATGCCCTTGCCGACGCCGGAGCAATTGGAGTGAATCTCCATTTCGGCGCAGGCGCCGATGCCGAGCCGCTGTTGCAGCACCGCGCTGGTCGGCGGCGTGCTCTGGTCGTAGCTCGGACATGAGATGATCAGCAGATCGATCGCCGTGGGCTGCAGACCGGCCGAATCCAGCGCCCGGCGGGCGGCGACTTCGGCCAGGCTGGAGAAACAGTGGGTGAGGTGCATGGTCTCCGGATCGACCGCGAAGTGGCGCGTTTCGATTCCCCCGCGTTCCAGCATGCGCGGCCCCATGACTTCCACGAAGCTGCGGACCTTGGCTGGGGCGTTGGGCAGGGCGCCGAGCACTGCGTCGACGCGATCGTTCGGTACCGGGTCGCCTGGAAGGAAACTTCCGGTCCCTGCGACATGCACTGGAATTGATGCAGACATTGTTGATCCCTCCGTCGAAGCGGGAGTCGATGCCGACTCCGATTAATTCACACGGAAATATTGATTCGAGTACGTAAACACCCATGGCTGCCTGGTTCGATTGGCTGGGAGAAAAAAACGGCGCCGGCGACTCCGCCGCCAGCGCCCACCAGGAGGGAGCCGTCAGCCGCCAATGTTCGGGAAGAGGGCCTTAATCTGGTCCAGGAAGTTGCAACCAGCCATCTGGTAGACCGCAAGTCCACTCACGGCAAGCATCAGCTTCTTAATTCGACCTGACTTCATGGGGTTTCTCCTTCGCATGTTCGAGCAGCGCTCCGCCGCGTCGTCGGGACAATCCCGGCGACTGTCCTGCGGCGGATGCCTGCACGACTGCCCACGGAGAACGCGACGAAGGCGCGATCGATCCGCAATCGCTGCGTGGATTGATGCCGAAGACGGGAAATGGCTTTATTCGGACCGCGCGAAAACGGGCCGCGCGGTTCAATCAGGCCGTAAACGGCCCGGAATGGCCGCCTGCCGGGTTTGGTAATTGCTCCAGATTGCAAGGGCGACCACGAGGGCCACGGAGAAGAGTCCGTATCCTGCATACCAGTGCGAGAGATCCGCAGTGATGGGAAATGCGCTGAGCAGCTCTAGCACGAGCAACGCGGTGAGCAGACTGACAAGTCCCCAATTCGTGAGCACGAACATGGCCAGAGCGACGCCGCCGAAGGCGTGAAGCGTCCATGCCGTCGCAGGATGGCTGGCGGCCGGCGCATACATCAGCGCGCAGACAAACCATGCGACGACGAGTGCGATCCACCTGCGCTTGCCGGCCAGCCATGTCGCGAGGACCAGCACAGACAGCATGACCATGCCCTGATAAATGCCGCTGCGCACCGATTCGAGCGCACCGGCGATTGCGTATCGAGGTGCGAGCAGGCCGTTAAGCCCCTGATCGAGGCGAAGCGGGAGGCGGGCGTGCCAGTCGAGCATGTGCGGCAGCTTGCTATCGAGGAAGGCGATCACCGCCCAGAAGCAGCCAACGACGCAACCGAGGGCCACGTCGCGTCCCACGAATGGATCGCGGTAAGCACCGGAGATCAACCGGCTCCATCCGCCGAGCGCGCGGGGCCAGAGCCTGCGGGCCTGACGTTCGAGGGCGAGATAGAAGAGGGCGACGATCAACGATTCGGCCAGCGCACTGGCGACAGTGCGCGTCAGAATGTCCAGTGTTTCAAGATCGGCGTGGATGCCGTGGACGGAGAACAACTCCGATGCGAGCCGGACGATGAAGATGAAAGTACCGACACGCACGGCCGCGACGAGGTCGCCGCCAAGTCGCCAGCTTCGCCACGCGGCCGGTAAGGCGACGATGAGAAGCGCGAGGAATACGGCATTGCGCGAGGCCTTTAGAAACGCCCAGCGCGTCGCATTGATGGAGGCCGATTGCTCTCGGTCGCTTGGTGCTGATGCCGCGGTTGGTGGCGATGTGTCCGAGTCGAACCAGATCAGGCGGCCGGTCGAATCAAGCACGACGGTCGTTACGCCGTCCGTGGATGGCGTCAGCGGGATCGGCTCATGCCCCGGCATCATGAAGAGCAGCAGATCGACGTTGCTCAGAAGCGGCCCCGCGCGGCTTTCGCGATAGCAAAACAAAGGGCCCGCGCTCATCGCATTCTGCAGCGCACCACCTGCGACCCTGGAAAGTTCGATCTCCGTAGCCGACAGGTAGCGGTATTCAGTATCAATTGGAGGTGACGTATGACCCGATTGGATGGCGATTTCGCGAGCCTTGGCCCTAAGCACCTCCGGTGAGAGCGCGCCTTGAGTCGCGGTAATCGGATGCGTGTTGTGACCGAGCAGGATGGCCGTGATGAACAGCGTCAGGCTCGCCGATGCGACCCATCTCATGCCGCGGGGTGAGACCCTCCGCTCCGTCGCCGCGGCCGCGAGCAACTCGCGCGTAGGAATCTCGCCGGCAGCCAAAGCGGCGGTAAGTAAGCTTCCGCCCGGCAACGCGGCCGCGACGTGCAGCACCGATACCGGTCGCTCCGCCGGATCTTTTCGCAGGCATGAAAGGATGACAGCTTCAACGACGGGATCGACTTGGGGCTCAATGCTGGAGGGCGTCGGCGGCTCGACCTTGCGATGACGCCGCGCGTAACCGGCGGCGTTGTCGGCCGTGAATGCCGGCTGACCGGTGAACAGCTCGAAGAGCACGAGGCCCAATGCGTAAATGTCGCTCTGCTTGCTGGGGTGCGCCCCGGTAAACAACTCCGGGGCCATGTAGCGCGGTGTGCCGGCAATCCACTCGGCGCGATCCTTTCGACTGTCGACAACGGCCAGGCCGAAGTCGGTGATGCGCACATTTCCCTGGGCATCGAGCATGATGTTCGAAGGTTTGAGATCGCGATGCAGTACACCCCGGGCATGGGACGCTGCAAGGCCGGCGCAGATCTGCCGGGCGACCAGCGTCGCCCGATCGCCCGGCAGCCGCCCGATTCGATGTCGCAGCGCGGCGAGATCTTCACCTTCGACAAACTCCATGGAGATGTAAGGAAGTCCGTCCACTTCGCCCAGATCAAATACGCGGCATACGCAGGGATGGCTGACAGAACGCGAGAGCTTGACCTCACTTTCGACGCGGCGTCGCCAGGCGGGATCAAGCCCGGCCAGGCGGGGCATGAACTTCAGGGCCACGGTCATATTGAGACGCAGGTCTTCCACACGATAGACCCGTCCGGTTCCGCCTTCGCCCAGAAGTGAGACGACGCGATAGCGATCGCCGATGAGATGACCGGTGGAGAAGCGCGGCGTTTCGAGCAACTCCGCGGAGTCGTCGGTCATAACCGTGGCATCGAGAGGCGTATGGGCCTCGACGGCGGGTTTCGCTTTGGATTCGTGGTGGCTGAGCAGCCGCTCGACTTCGCCCTGCAGATCAAGATCGTTCGGACAGACTCGAGACAGGAACGCACGTCGTTGATCGACCGGCAACGCGCTGGCTTCGAGGAAGATGGCCTTCACTCTTGCATGACGGTCGGAATTCACGATGTCTGATCCGAGCCGAGCCTGTCGCGTAGCCAGGCCCGCGCGTGGGTCCAATCGCCTTCCACGGTTCGCTTGGAGACCTGCAATACGGTCGCGATCTCGTCCATGGAAAGACCGGCGAAGAGTCGCAGTTCGACCACGCGCGCCTGGCGCTTGTCGAGTGCAGCAAGCGCTTCGAGTGAATCGCGAAAATCGACCAGGTCGACATCGAGAATCGCGAGATCGGCGACGGCGTGATCGAAGGCCACGCGCCGCCAGTCGCGTCCGCGCTTGTCGCGTTTTCGGGCCCGGGCGTGGTCAATGAGGATGCGGCGCATGGCGTCTGCGCCGACCGCGAGAAAGTGGGTCTTGCCCTTCCAATCCACACGCGACTGATCCACCAGCCGCAGGAAGGCTTCGTGGACAAGTGCAGTGGGGCTGAGGGTGTGGCCATCGCGCTCGCGCTTAAGGTAGCTGGCCGCAAGCTGGCGCAATTCACTGTATACAAGAGGAAGGAGTTCGGCGGCGACCACCGAGGGCGGAGTCTGTTCCAATCCGCTGAGGATCTCGGTCGCCGATGAGGGTTTCTTCGGGGTCATGAAACCGCCAGGGCGGACCGGGAATTGTGGTCATCGCCGGGTGAGATCTTCCGGTCGACGTTGCTGAAAGTCAAATCGGGGCCTTCGAGACGTCGTCGCGGAGGGGACTAGTTGCATTGGAAAACAAAAAGGAACGCGGGCGACGCATTTCGAAAGGCCGCATAGGCAGCGGCTTCTCAAGACGGCGTGCCCGCGTTTGGCGCGGTTGGTCCCGGGTCCGTGGGGCGAACCCGATCGCCCCGCGGTATCAGCCTGAAATCAGTTCTTCGGGTAGGGTCGATCGGAGGCCGGATGGATCACGATGCTCGTGCCATTGAGCTTCATCAGTCCGGTTGGTCCGCAGTCGGCAGGTCGCGGTAGTGCATACAGATGGCGAAATTCGCGCGGTGCATTACCCGGCACGACGGATCCGCCAGAGCGGAGCACCCACCAATCGGCGTCGAGCATGCTCGAAACCACTTCGATGGCATTCAGGATGATCGGCCACGAAGTCGGAAGGATTTCGACGCCGTCAAAGTGAAAGACGACAAATCGAAAATAGTCAGAGGCGCAGGTTTTCTGCACGCGGCCCAGCATGGAACAAAAGTCCAGACCGCTGACGACCGGCGTTCGAGGCTGAACCCACAGAGCGCCGCCGGCCGACGCGGTCAGGCTCCATTTGTCCAGGAAACTTCGCACGGCGTTCACGTCCACCTGCTCCTGTCGAAAAGTTCGCGCCAACACGATTCTCTCCTTGCCCGGGCGCCACCGGCTCGCCGCGGCCGCTTGATTCCCACCGGCTACTCCCCGATGGGTGAAGTCGTGCGGCGGCGTTGCGGGGCGTCCCGGAAGGTACCGCGTCGAATCCCGCCGATGACCGCAAATCGGGCCGCAGAATGCGAAAAATGCCCCAGATTGCGTAGTTTGGCTCACGTCTGCGCGCGGGATGATTCGGTTGTTTTGTCGTTAGTCAACCGGTACACTCATCCGTTCACCCTGGCGCCCCACCATTCGCCGTTTGTGTTTCGGTGCGCAAGCAAACTCATCAAGGAGATTCGCATGTCGGCAGGTCGCGTACTTTCATTCACTGGATTAATGGCACTCGCCATCGGGCTGATGTCGCAGCAGTCGTCGGCGGATGTTTCGGCGCTGGCCAAGCGGCTTCCGGCCGGAGCAAACGTCGTCGCCTACATCGACGTGGAATCGATCTTGAACAGCAAGCTGGGCACCAAAGAGGGGTGGCGCGCCAAGCTCAAGGATGCCTATGCATCCACGCCGTTGATCGTTCCGCCGAATGCCAAGCATGTGCTGATGGCCTCCTGGCTTGAGCCCAACACCATCTCGCCGCTGTGGGAAGTGTCGCTCATGGAGCTTTCCACCACGCCATCATTGGAGCGCATCGCCAAGGATGAGAAGGGCTTTACCGAATCATTCGGCGACAAGCTCGCCGCCTGGGTGCCGTCGAATGCATATTACGTCCGGCTGGATAGCAAGCTGCTGGGCGTGGTCAGCCCGTCGGATCGACAGTTCGCGGCTCGCTGGACCGCGCGCGGCGCCGGCAGCTCGGACAATCTTTCGCCATACCTGCATGCAGCCGTCAGCAAGGTTGAGCCAAAGACCGGCTACATGTTCGCACTCGATCTCGATGATGTGGTCAGCGAGAAGCGCTTCCGCCGCAGACTGGCCCTCGATGAAATTGAATGCCTGGCCGGCAAGGAGTTTGACGTCAACAAATTCTGCGACGTGCTTTGCAGCGCGAAGGGCTTGAAGCTCGTCGTGCATGTGGGGGATGACATCACCGGCAATTGCACCGTTGATTTCGGGCGTCCCGTCGCCGACCTCGGCGCGCATGCCAAGCCGCTGCTGCTTGAGATCCTCGATAAGAGCGGGGCGGGCATCGGCGATTTCAACGACTGGAAGGTGACTGCGAAGGGTAACTCACTTCAATTGAATGGATCGCTTTCGGTCGAGGGCTTCCGTCGGCTGTTGAGCGTGGTCGATCCGCCGAGCCCGCGCGAAACGGACGAGGCGCCAGCCAGCACCGATCATCCGGATAAGCCTGCGGCGGCTGCGACGCCCGCAATGGTCGCTGCTGCGTCACAGAAGTACTACAAGGCCGCGGCCGACATCCTCGATGGAATGGGCGCGCAGGTTAATACTGCAAATGCCCTGACCAAGGGCGCCACGTTTGTCGCTCGCGATGCACGCCGCCTCAGCCGTCTACCGCTGTTGAACGTTGATCCAGAGCTGGCTCAATGGGGCACAGGCGTGAGCAGCCGGCTGATGCAGGTGGCCACAAGCCTCGGTGTCGGCGGATTCAACTCGCAATCCGGCGCCCTACGCGTGCAGGAGTCCTGGGTGAACGATAACGTCAACGATTACACCTATGGCGTTCGCCGGGTGGACCCAAACGATGACGTCAATCGCCGGAATGCGAACCGTCAGCGCATGGCGGCATCGGCCGAGGCCAAGGCGAATGCGCTGAAAGAAATCTCACAAGTCCTGCAGGACATCGAGACCAGTCGCGCCGCCATCCGCGCGACCATGACCCAGAAGCACAAGGTGGACTTCTAAGCGACGGCAGCAGGTTCGGATCGCCAAGCCAGGGACGGCGCTGAATTCGGTTGCGTGTCAGCAAAGGTCCACGCACTAACCATTCAGGTGCGATGCGATGGTGGTGCGCTCAATGGTATGATTAC
>CAYXEY010000002.1:0-18233 GCA_964464105.1 uncultured Planctomycetaceae bacterium | reverse complement strand
GTCACAGCTCGCCGTCATTTGCCGTTTCTCTTGCATGTTTGAGGGATGCGACTCATGCTCAACGCAATTGGCGCATTCCCACGAGTCGCGATCGCGGCGGCGCTGGTGTTGAGATTGGGGGCCATCGGGCGCGCGGAGCCGCCGAGGACCCAGTTGGACCGATCGCAATGGCCGCCCAAGCCCTGGCCCGAGGGCATGGTCTGGATTCCTGGCGGCGAATTCACCATGGGCGCCGTGTCCCGGGATGAGAATGCCCAACCCGATGAATCGCCGGCGCATCGCGTGCGGCTCGACGGATTCTGGATGGATGAAACCGAGGTGACGGTCGGTCAATTCAAGACTTTCGTCGCCGCCACTCATTTCGTCACGACTGCCGAACGGAAGCCCGACTGGGAGGAGTTGAAGAAGCAAGTCGCGCCCGGCACACCCAAGCCGGATGCATCGCTCCTGGTCGCGGGTTCAATGGTCTTTTCGCCTACTCAGGGCGAAGTTTCACTGGAGGGGCCCGCTTGCTGGCAGCAGTGGTGGGCCTGGGTGCCGGGGGCCGATTGGAAACATCCGCTCGGGCCGCGCAGTAATATCGACAAATCAAAAGATTACGATGGCCATCCGGTTGTGCACGTATCGTGGGACGACGCGGTGGCTTACTGCAAGTGGGCCGGCAAGCGATTGCCGACCGAAGCCGAATGGGAGTTCGCCTGCCGCGGCGGCGAAGAGGGCAAGCGGTTCATCTGGGGCGATGACCCGCCGAGCGATACGAACATCAAGGCAAACTTGTGGCAGGGGGCATTTCCGTACGAAAAGAAACCAGCCGACAAGTATTTGCTGACCGCGCCGGTCAAATCCTTCCCGCCCAACAAGTACGGCCTGTATGACATGATCGGCAATGTGTGGGAGTGGTGCGGCGACTGGTACCGCGCCGATTGCTATAAGCTGGACGCTGATAAAGCGGGGCAGGGCAAGGTCGTTGTCAATCCCCAAGGACCGCCCACGAGCTTCGATCCCGCCGACCCGCACGCGCCCAAGCGCGTTAACCGCGGCGGATCATTTCTCTGCAATGCGCAGTACTGTGCCTCTTATCGACCCTCAGCACGAATGCGCACTTCACCTGACACGGGACAGAATCACCTCGGCTTTCGCTGCGTGATGTCCCAAGAAGATTGGAAAAAACTGGCAGCGGCGCGGGTTCGCTCGCCGGATGGCAGGGGGGCCAAGCCCCAATAGTTTTTTTGCAGGAGAGATTGCGTATGAATCCTCGCAGAATCTTGATCGTGACGCTGATCGCCGGTGCGGCGATGAGTTGCCCAACATCCGTCTCGGCCCAGGGTTCAAATGGCAAAAAGCCTAACATCCTGGTCATCTGGGGCGATGACATCGGCACATGGAACATCAGCTACAACAACCGTGGCATGATGGGTTACAGGACACCCAACATCGATCGCATCGCAAAAGAGGGCGTTTCGTTTACCGACTATTACGGCCAGCAATCGTGCACTGCCGGCCGCGCCGCGTTCATCGGCGGCAACGTCCCCGTCCGAACCGGCATGACCAAGGTCGGAATGCCCGCGGCAAAGGAAGGATGGCAGAAAACCGACGTCACCATGGCCACGGTGCTCAAAAGCCGGGGCTACGCCACCGGTCAGTTTGGCAAGAACCACCAAGGAGACCGGGACGAGCACCTGCCTACGATGCACGGGTTCGATGAGTTTTTCGGCAACCTCTATCACCTCAACGCTGAGGAAGAGCCTGAGAACCGCG
The DNA here is from genome assembly GCA_964464105.1 of uncultured Planctomycetaceae bacterium. Classification (GTDB taxonomy): domain Bacteria; phylum Planctomycetota; class Phycisphaerae; order UBA1845; family UTPLA1; genus CAYXEY01. Next base: position 16,475 of record CAYXEY010000002.1, on the reverse strand, counting down.
ACTATCCCGGCGACCTGAAGCTGGCCAACGACAAGACGTTTCGCGAGACTTTCGGGCCCCGCGGCGTGCTCCGGTGCAAGGCCGACGGCAAGGGCGGACAGTCTATCGAAGATACCGGGCCGCTCACCCGCAAGCGTATGGAGTCGGTTGATGAAGAGACCCTGACCGCAGCCAAGGACTTCATCCAGCGGCAGCACAAAGCTGGCGAGCCGTTCTTCTGCTGGTGGAATGCCACCCGCATGCACTTTCGAACGCACGTCAAGAAGGAGCACACCGGCCTGGCCGGCAAAAGCGGAGACGAGTACCACGACGGCATGGTGGAGCACGACATGCACGTGGGCGAGTTGCTCAAGGTGCTCGACGATCTTGGCATCGCCGACAACACCATTGTCATCTATTCCACCGATAATGGCCCGCACTTCAACACGTGGCCAGACGCTGCAACGACCCCGTTTCACGGCGAGAAGAACTCCAATTGGGAGGGCGCCTACCGCGTGCCCTGTTTTGCGCGCTGGCCGGGCAAGTTTCTTGCCGGAGAAACGCTTAACGGCATCGTCGCCCACGAGGACTGGCTGCCGACGCTCGCCGCCGCGGCCGGAGCGCCCGACATCAAGGAGAAGCTCCTCAAGGGTGTTGAACTCAACGGTCGCTCATACAAGAATCACATCGATGGCTATGATATGAGCGACTACTTTTCCGGCAAGGCCAAGGAGTCGCCGCGCTCGGAGTTCATTTACGTGGACGACGGCGGCGAAGTGGCATGCATTCGTGTCGGCGACTGGAAAGCTGTCTACCTCGAACAGCGTGCCAACAGGCTGCAGATCTGGAAAGAACCGCTCGTCGCGCTGCGCGCCCCCGACCTTTACAACCTGCGACGTGATCCTTTTGAGAAGGCCAAGATCGGCGCCAACACCTACGAGGATTGGTACATCGACCGGGCATTCCTCTTGGGCCCGATGCAAGTTGTTGCCAGCAAGTTCCTCATGACACTGAAGGAATTCCCGCCAAGCCAGGCACCAGGCGACTGGAGCCTGTCTTCCCTCGAGCGCCGAATCAAGAGTATGACGGTTGGTAGTGACTAACCTCGAACCTCAAACTCAATCCCTAGAGGCCAAGAATATCTCTCGCTCAGAGTTTCATGCGGACACTAAGCGACTGCATCGGAGTCGGAACATGACGTGCTATCGAGCCGTTCTGGTCGCGTAGGTCTTGCGTTTTCACACAGGATTTGGTTATGCGTCGCACGTTTAGAATTGCCGCGCTTGCAATGTTGCTCGTCGCAGGCGCGATTGCACCGCTAACAGGGCAGGAACGAGCCTCAGCCGGCGGAGCGACGCCGATTATCGATCCGCTTCCATCCTGGAATTCCGGTTCGGCGAAGTGGGCGATCATCGACTTCGTCTCCGGCGTGACGACGGAGGGCGGTAGGAATTTCGTATCTCCCTTCGAACGCGTCGCCGTTTTCGACAACGACGGCACGCTCTGGGCCGAGCAGCCCATGTACTTCCAACTGGCCTTCGCCCTGGATCGCGTCAAGGCCCTGGCTCCCAAACACCCCGAATGGAAGGAGAAGGAGCCGTTCAAGAGCGTACTGGCGGGGGATCTCAAGTCCGCGCTGGCCGGCGGTGAGAAGGCCATTCTGGAAATTATCGCGGCCACCCATGCCGGGATGACCACCGAAGAGTTTGAGACGATTGTCAAAGATTGGATCTCAACAGCCAAGCACCCGAGGACCGGCAAGCGCTACTCCGAGATGGTCTACCAACCCATGCTGGAACTGCTTGCTTATCTTCGCGCCCACGGCTTCAAGACCTATATCGTGTCGGGTGGTGGAATCGAGTTCATGCGGGCCTGGGTGGAAAAGACGTACGGTATCCCGCCCGAACAGGTGATTGGCTCCAGTGAAAAGACCCGATTTGAGATGCGCGACGGAAATCCGGTGCTGGTAAAGCTGTCCGAGATCGGCAGCGTTGACGACGGCCCCGGCAAGCCGGTTAACATCAATCTGCACATCGGCCGGCGCCCTATCGCCGCATTTGGGAACTCGGATGGCGATCTGCCGATGTTGCAATGGACCGCCGCCGGGAGCGGCTCGCGATTCTGCCTCTACATCCATCACACGGATGCCGATCGCGAATGGGCCTACGACCGCGAATCGCACATCGGAAAGCTCGACAAAGGTCTCGATGAAGCGAAGACGAGAAAATGGACCGTGGTGGACATGAAGGCTGATTGGAAGACCGTATTTCCGAGATCGTGAATTGCTTGATTCGAAAATCAAATGAGCAGCTGGCGCTCAGAGCCACGAAGGAAACTGCTGATGACCCCGAGACTGTCAGTCCTTGTTGCAACCTGTCTTCTGGGATTGGGTTGCTCGCAAAAGTTGATGCCGACTCCGAATATGTATCTCAATTCGGACGTCAACCCGTTCGCTGATGTTCCTGCCCCCCTTCAGACCAGCGACATCGATGTGCTGTTCGTGACCGATCGCGCCGAGACGAAGGACAAGAACGGTAAGACTGACTTCACCCACGGTCGCTCGCGGTCCTTGGCGTTCGGATCGTACATTGTCGGCGTCGGCAAGAACATTTCCTGGCCGGATCTCGTGGCCGACAGTCGAACCCAGAAGCGGAAAAATTCGCTGAATCTGTATCGCAAGGAGATTCGGGTCCTGGGCCGGCTGGATGAAACACCGACGCCGATGATCATGGTCAACGGCGTTCCCACGGAGGACCCGGCCGCGAAGGAAAATCGCGAGCATTTGCGGGATGAATTCTGCACGGAAATCTCCCGGCGGCTGGCCCTGACGCCCTCCAAGAAGGAAGTGGCCGTCTTCATTCATGGTTTCAATAATTCAATTGACGATGCTGCCTTTACCATTGGCGAAGTTTGGCACTTCGCAGGGCGCGTGGGCATCCCGATCGCCTACACCTGGCCTGCGGGGAAGAGCTACGCCGCCGATTACGAATCCTGCCAATTCACCATCTTCCATCTCAAGCAATTCCTTCGCGGCCTGGCCTCGTGTCCCGGGGTTGAGAAGATTCACATTGTTGCGCACAGCCGCGGCACGGACGTGACCACCACGGCCCTTCGCGAGCTGAACATCGAATACAAGTCGGCCGGAAAGAACAGCGGCGCCGAGTTGAAGCTCGGCAATCTCGTGCTCTGTGCGGCGGATCTGGATATCGACGTTGTCGGCCAGCGAATCGGCGCCGAACGCCTGCATCTCATGGCCGAACGAACCACGGTTTACACTTCCCAGTCGGACAGGGCCCTGGGTGCTGCCGCGAATTTGATATTCAAAAGCAGCGATCGACTCGGTCACATCAATGCGGCCGACTTAACGCCCCAGCAGCGAAAGTCGCTCTCCATGTTTCCGCAGTTGCAGATCATCGATGCCCGGGTCAAGAGCGACATGATCGGCCATGCCTATTTCCATACAAATCCTGCGGTTAGTTCCGACTTGATCCTTGTGCTCCGCGATAACAAATCTCCCGGTATCGAGAGTGGACGTCCCATGGCGCACCGCGACGACGGCTTTTGGGAAATTCGCGACGATTACCTGCTGACGAAGAAAAAGTAGTCACTCACAAGAGGCAATCGATGAGTGAATCTGTGAATCCTATTGCCCCGCCGCGCCGCTGGTATCGCAGGCTGCTTCGAGTCGCCGGCAAAGCGTTTATTGTGGTTCTACTACTGGGCATGGCCGGTTGGATATTTCTTGCCGTTCGCTACTCCGATCTTCATCAGACGCCTCCTCGCACGCTGACTGCAGCATTCCTGTCGATCATTCCACTGGCGCTGGTTGTGTTGCTGCGCCGGCGCCGAATGGGGTTGCTCATCTTCCTCGCGGTATTTCTCCTCGTCCTTGGATGGTTTTTTTCACTCAAGCCCTCGCACCAGCGCGACTGGGCGAGCGACGTAGCCGTGCTTCCCTACGCGACGATCGAGGGTGACAAGGTCCAACTGCACAACATCCGTGACTGCGAATATCGCTCCGAAACCGACTACACGCCGGCCTATTACGATCGAATGTTTGATTTGTCCAAGCTCAAGACGATCGACGTGATGCTGTCATATTGGTCGGGTCGTGCGATCGCGCATGCGCTTCTGAGCTTTGGTTTTGAGGATGACCAGTACATTTGCATTTCAATCGAGACCCGCAAGGAGAAATCGGAGCGGTATTCCGCCATTGAGGGATTCTTCCGTCAATATGAGTTGATCTATGTGGTCGCTGATGAGCGCGACGTGGTGCGTTTGCGAACGAACTTTCGGGGGGAGGAGGTCTATCTCTATCGCCTCAGATCGTCGCCTGAGAAGGCGCGGGCGGTCTTTCTTGATTACATCAAGACGATCAATTCAATTCACAAACAGCCCCGGTTCTACAACGCCCTCACCGAAAATTGCATGACCAGTCTCTTTTCGCACCTGCGCTGCGCTCCGCCATATCCCCCGTATACAATTGGCGTTCTCGTCAGCGGGTATTCGGCCCGTTATGGATATGAAAAAGGCGGACTGGATCACAGCGTGTCGTTCGAAGAACTTGAGCGCCGAAGTCATATCAATGATCTTGCTCATGCTGCCGGGGATTCCCCGCATTTTTCAAGGTTGATTCGATCGCGAGTCACGGTTCCGCAAGCGCCTGCGTCGGAGGGGCAGCCATGAGCCCCATGATCCTGGAGGCGATGGTTGGGCAGGTATTCACTCCGTTAGTTGTCTTGCCTCCATTTGGGACCGCGAATCGCACTTCGGCAAACTCGACTAGGGCCTGGACAAAGCCAGGGTCAGGACATGGACCGTGGTGGATTCGAAGGCGGATTGGGAGACCGTATTTGCGGGCAAGTAGTGCAATCTGAGGAAGGCTCCATGATCGTTCGATGGAGGTTAGCGGTCGCGGCGTTCCCGGCATCGGTCCTGGTGCTTACTGTACTCCTGTCCCGCGCAAAGGCGCAGCGAAGGCTGATACCGATCGCATCGCGGGCCATCGTTTCGTTGCGGAACACGCAGGGCGTCGGCGACTTGTGCCGTCTGTCCCTGAGATGCGAGCGCAAAGGAATTGACTACGACCTGGCATACATTCCCGCGCGTTTCAAAGTCGTGCCCAAGGAGCCGTTCGACCCCGAGTACATGACCAAGTTGTTCCAAGTATGATTTGATCTCGCCGCGATGTCGTATCCATGGGAGAAGACACCGCCCGAGTTTGATATTCAGTTTGCCAAGCAAGGCAATTCGCCGACGTACGATTGGCGTGGACGGCCAGGCCTCCAACGAGATACGCAAGGGTATTCACAATGAGATCGGTTAGAATTTCATTTTTGTCAACGTTTGCACCGTGCGCGGCGCTGGGTATCGGCTTATTCACCGCGACTGCGCGGATTATCGCGCAGGGTCATTCCGAATCATCCACGCTGGATCGTTCGGTGCTGCCGATTCGCGAGCCCAAGCCCGCGGTCATAACCGAAATGGATGCCCGCAACGCCAAGGCGCCACCGCGGTTCGAGGTGAAAGCGCCGGAGGGCGCGCCTAACATCGTGATCGTCCTGATCGACGACATCGGCTTCGGACACTCCAGTGCCTTCGGCGGGCCCATTCAGATGCCTACGCTGGAGAAGCTGGCCGGCCGCGGATTGAAGTACAACCGCTTTCACACCACGGCTCTGTGCAGTCCGACGCGCGTTGCGCTTCTGACCGGACACAACCATCACGCCAACAATGCCGGCGCCATCATGGAACTGGCCACGGCCTTCCCCGGCAACACGGGCGTGCGGCCACGCGAGATTACTACCCTTGCCGAGATCCTTCGGCAGAATGGGTTCAGTACGGCGGCCTTCGGCAAGTATCATGAGTGTCCGCCGTGGGAGGTGTCGGTGTCGGGGCCGTTTGATCGCTGGCCGACCGGTTCGGGTTTTGAGAAATTTTACGGCTTCATCGGCGGCGAGACCAATCAGTGGGCGCCGGCGATCTACGACGGGGTCACGCGCGTCGAGCATGACAAAAGCCCCGATTATCACTTCACCACGGATATGACCGACAAGGCGATCAATTGGGTGAGCGCTCAGAAGTCGCTGACGCCCGGCAAGCCGTTCTACCTGTACTTTGCGACCGGCGCAACGCATGCGCCGCATCACGTGCCGAAAGAGTGGATCGCCAAATACAAGGGTCAGTTCAGCGGCGGCTGGGACAAATTGCGCGAGCAGACCTTTGAGCGTCAGAAGAAGCTCGGCGTTATTCCGGCGGACGCAAAGCTCACGCCCCGTCCGAAGGAGATTCCGGCGTGGGATGACATGAGCGCCGACCAGAAGCGGCTGTTCGAGCGCCAGATGGAAACCTTCGCGGCCTACGGCGCGCACACCGATCATGAAGTTGGGCGGCTGGTCGATCAGCTCGAGAAGATCGGCGCGCTGGAAAATACGCTGCTCTTTTACATCGTGGGCGACAACGGCTCCAGCGCCGAGGGCGGCCCCGAAGGGACCTACAACGAGATGATGGCGCTCAACGGCATCATCGGCAAAGCCGATCAAATGATGGATCACGTGGAGGAGTGGGGCGGGCCGACCACGTTTCCACATTTCGCCATAGGCTGGGCCTGGGCCGGCAACACGCCGTTCCAGTGGACCAAGCAGGTGGCCAGTCATTTCGGCGGCACGCGCAATGGCATGGTTCTGCACTGGCCGAGGAGCATCAAGGCAAACGGCGATATTCGCAGTCAGTTCCACCACGTGATTGACGTCGCACCCACGGCACTGGAGGCCGCGAAGATTCCGCAGCCCAAGATCGTCAACGGCGTCGAGCAGCGTCCCATGGACGGCGTGTCGATGCTCTACTCCACCGGCGATGCAAAGGCGCCGGACCGCCGCAGGACTCAGTACTTCGAGATGTTTGGCAATCGCGGCATCTACCACGAAGGCTGGGTGGCCTGCACGCGGCACTCCATCCCCTGGTTGATGGTCCCGCTGCCCTCGGTGAAGGACGACGTGTGGGAGCTCTACAACGTCGATGCCGACTTCAGCGAGGCGGACAATCTTGCGGCGAAACACCCGGAGAAACTCAAGGAATTGCCGGGCTTTTTCATGCGCGAGGCCGAGCGAAACCACGTGCTGCCGATAGATGATCGCCGGTCTGAGCGGTTCAATCCGACCATTGCCGGACGGCCGGACCTGCTCGGTGATCGCAAGACGCTGACGGTGTTCCCCGGCATGACCGGAATGATGGAGAACGCCTTCATCAACGTGAAAGGCGTTCGCCATGTCATCACTGCTGAAGTGGAGCTTGCCAACGACAAGACCAGCGGCGTGATCATTGCCCAGGCCGGCTATTTCGGCGGCTGGACGCTGTACATGAAGAACGGCAGCCCGCGATACGAATACAACTGGTTTGCGCTGGAGCGGACGAATTTCGGCGGCGACGCCTCGCTGGCTGCCGGCAAGCACACGATTCAACTCGAGTTCATCCCGGACAACGCCAGGCCCGGAACCGGCGGGAAATCCATGCTCAGTGTCGATGGCAAAAAGATCGCCGAGGCGAAGATTCCCAAGACTCAGCCCTTTGCATTCTCAGCGGACGAAGGCGCTGACGTGGGACTCGATGGCGAGACGAATGTCTCACCCGATTACAAGCAGGGCGACAACGCATTTACCGGGACGATTCACAAGGTAGTCGTGTCTACCGATCCTGCAATGTTCGATTCGAATAAGTGATTCGCCTCTTTTCTGACTACGCACATGTTGAACCGTGTGGTGAAAGGACAAGTCATGACGAAACATAAACTCAATATTGTGGCCCCGCTTGCGCTGCTTTGTGGCTGTTCCATGGCGTTGCCCGACCGGGCCGAGCGAATGACGCAAGGCTACGTCTTCTATCTCGACGGCGCCGGCGGCGGTGGAGTGGTCGGGAACTGGAGCGGCGGATTGAAGAAAGGCCTGCTCGACGCCGGCTATCCCGGTGCGGGCGAGATCTTCAACTGGAACACGGGAAAGGGTGTCGCCGCCGATCAAGACGCCAGTGTTGATTATAAGCGCACCAAGGCCGCGGAATGCGCCCGGCGAATTCAGCAGTATTGCAACGAGAATCGCGGCGCTCCGGTGACATTGGTTGGGCTTTCAGCGGGCACGGCGGTAACCGTATTCACGCTGGAGGCATTGCCAACGAGCTGCCAGGTCGAGGATGTCATCCTGTGCGGTGCGTCGATCAGTGCCGATTACGATCTGACGCGTGCGCTGCAGCGCGTATGTAGAAAGTTGTATGTGTACACTTCGGAAAAGGACGCGGTGCTGTCGTTCCTCGTGCCCATGGCCGGAACCGCCGATCGCACGAGCTCGATTTCGGCGGGCCTGCGCGGTTTCAAGATGCCGACGCGAGGCTCGTCTGAGTCGCGGGCGCAGTATGCAAAGGTGGCGCACATTGCCTGGCGGCCCGAGTTTGCCAGGTATGGTGATTACGGCGGACACACCGATGCCCTCAAGGCTCCGTTCGTGCAGCAGTACATGGCACCGCTGATCATGGACGGCATGGCGCGAAAGTCGGAAGTCGCGGCCGCAAGCGGCACGGTGCGCAATCCGGATTACGAGCGCTGGTCGCGCTTCAACCCGGGCGCGTGGGCGCGGTTCGAGGGTGAACAGGTCGTCGATGGTCGCAAGCAGTCCGTGCAGATGACCGCGAAGCTGATTTCGAAGCATGCCGATCGGCTGGTGGTGGAGCGAACCTTCGTGCCGCTGGACGGAGACAAGAAGGCGGCGGCCCCGGCGCACAACTTCATTGTCGAAGCCGAGATTGATCCATCTGCGCACCCGCTCACCAATCCTGATGCAAAGATCGAATCCATGCCGGGCGAGACGCTGAGGATCGGCTGGAGGATGCTGGCGTGCACGGTGAAGTCGGTGAAGGTCGCCGGCGAATTCCCCGAGTACGGCGCCGGCGTTGAAGCAACGGTGTATCAGAATGAAACGATACCCGGCGGGATGGCGAAGGTGCGGCTCAAGTCGAGCCGGTCGGGCCAGCCGTACGAATTCCACGGCGATGTCGTGGCGTTTGGTACGCGCGGTTGAGCTGCCTGAGTGCCGCTGCTTCAAGCAGTGGTGCGATCAGGGGACATCCACTCGTATTCGACACTGCTTGAAGCAGTGGCACACGTGAAAAGCGACTGCTGACCCCGGAGGGTCAATTTTTGCCTGCGTCTATTTCCGCGAGGTGGAGCAGAAGGACTCGCTCCACTTCGCGGATCGCGTCAAAATTGCGTGTGCAACTGTGCTTCGAATGAATGATGATCTCGCTGGCTGCGCCGTCGAGGTGCGAGCTGGTGTACGGCACAATCGAATCTGTTCCTCCAGTTTGATTGGCCGCGTCGCGGTTGGCGATGATCGAGTGGTATGTGGTACGCTGCGGAATGGGGATGCGATCAACCGCTTGCAGCACGGGGTTTTCGGCGGAGAGGCTCTGGACCGCCGTGTGGGCCTGAACTCCTGAGACCGCCCTGGTTGTCGGCTCCGCGAACAACTTGTCCGCCGCGATGCGAACGTCGTCCGACAGCTTTACGTGCGTGCTCATGCGCCGCGCAAAGCGTGAATCAGCCAGGGCCGAGCCGCGATGAGGTGTGGCCATGAAGATCACGCGCCTGATGAACGGATGCGATTTGAAAAAGAACACGGACTTGATCAGCTTGCCGTTTTCGTCTGCGGCGATTGCGTCATCGAACGGGCGCTGCATCACGGCGTTCCACAATTCGTCGCCGCTGTCGGTCACTTGAAGCCGCGTGACCAGCCCGCCCATGCTGTGTCCGACCACGACCATCTGATTAAACGTTGGATCATTGCCCTGCGGATCGAACATCTGACGGGCCTTGATCAACTGGCCGCGAAGCTCGGCGGCCGAATACAGCACCGGGTTGCCGGTGGGATACATGAAATACCAGAATTGAAATCGCGAGCGCAGCACCGGGTTTGAGACCAGATGATTGAACATCAGGGTCCAGGTCGTCGGCTTGCCGGTCAGACCATACACGAAGACAACCGGTATTTTTCCCATCTGGTATGGGTGTCCCATGAAGAGGCCGTGACGATCGCCCCAGGAATCCGTGTTCATCAAACCCTTGAACCCCGAGAGCTTGGGGGCGTGTTCAATCGAATAAGCCAGCGGCGTAATGAGGTCGGATTCGAGCGGAATCGCGCGTCCGGCGATATCGATTGATTCATCCGTGTAAGGATCGAGCACCGAATCGTCGGCAGTCAGGCCCGCTGCTCGATTTCGAACGGCCTCCACGACAGAGCCGTGAAATCGCACGCACAGCGATGCCGGGAGAACATGGGTCGGCATCGGTTGCTGAAAAGCACTGAGTTCACTGGACAGACCGCTCTTGTCCGCCGATTGGATCGCAATCAGTGGCACGCCGAGGCCATCCTGATAGGCGGGGTCATCGATGCCGGTGATGGCGTAGCGATAAGCGCATTCGAAGCGATCGATGTGCGCAGGCGTCCAGGGGAGTTTCCAGGTCTGCCCGGTGATGCGAATCGGCCCGACAAGTGTCTGAAATGCAGCACCGTTCACCCAGTTCTCGCCGTGCAGGGGATGTCGTGCGAGTGTCAGGGACAGCGCCCGGTTGTAGGTCTCACCGGCGATTGAAAGGCGCCTGTCGAAGGGACCGCAGTCGCCCTCCAAACGCTCATCAAACAGAAAGGCGTAGGCAAACAGGGCCGACGTGAGGTAGCACTGCCCGGCGTCTTGCGATGTCGGCGCGTGACGTTTGCCCTCGATGAAGCAAAGTTCTGCGAGAACAAACGCCGCGGACCTGGATGGGTGCTCGCCAAATCTCGAGAGAATTGCATCAATTACCTCTCGCGGATTCTTCTCGAAAGCCGTAGCGAGGCCCGCATGACGCAAGTACTGAGCGGAATTCGGGCTCAGTCGTCCATCGCTGATGGCGCTCGATTGAATGCGCTGAAACCGCGCATCCTCGCCGACGTCATTGACGCCGTATGGCTCACCACAGCCGGCGATCAACAGGAGTATCGGCCAGAGTCTCTTTTTGAATGTCATCAGCTCACTCGACTTGCTCGTTCATGCCATCAGCGTCGGCCAACGGCGGCGGAGATGCCCGACACGCTGCGATTCGGTGTCCGTCCCACGGATGACGGACGAAACATGGCCGGCTGGCTGATCTCGGGCGCGACATAACGTACCAGCCGGGCATTGAATCGCTTGGATGAGATGGTCATTGTGTCCCCCTTCACGGAGGCCTTCACCCGGCGCTCATAATCGGGATGTGTGACGATGATCGTGTCGCCGTCAACGTGGTAGGTCTCGCGGTCCTCGCGCTCGACAATACCATCGGCGTGCTTGACGCTGGTGCGCAGTCGCCCGTCACCCAGAAACTCGACGAAGACAGACTTCACGTTGAGCAGCGCTGCCTGATCGGCATCGGTCTTGGCGTGAATTTCCGCGACGGTCCAGGAGGTGTTGACCAGCGAACCGCCGCCGCCGCATCCGCCGCACAAGCTCACCGTCAACACGAACGCCAGGAGGAGGTGATCGCGCTTAAATTGAATTTTCACGAAACGCCCTCCCGTGGTGATTGTGTTTTCCAGGATTGAGGTCGCGTTCAAAGCCTACTGGGCAGGAAATAGTGCGTCAATACAAAGCAAAATGCGCGCTGATGGGAAGCGCGGTCATGGCGACGGGCCTGCCGGCGGCAGGGGAAGCGTGAACTCGACCCATTCGCTCTTGTCAGATTCGCTTGGCCCGGTCCTGCCGATGAGCTGCAGCTCCTGCCATTTCATGCGACCGTAGGCGGTGTAGGGGCGAAGTCGCACGACATTGTTCGACAGCTCAACGCGCACTTCGACGAAACACTGAAAGTACGGGGCGCGGTTGGAAGCGAACGCGGGCGCCAGCACTTCGGGCGTGGAGGGCCATGCGCCGAAGCGCTTGACCCAATACCAGATGGGCTGTTTCCAACTGGGAATCTCGGCATCGAGCTTGGCGATCACCGCATCGGTGCGAGGGTAAAACGCGCAGTCGGCATGCGGCGGATTGTCCGGCCAGTCGAGCGCGGTGCCGATGCTGATGTAAGCGCCGCCGCCGCCGTTGACGAAGTGCAGCATGGAGTGGTCAGATCCGTCACGCTTGTAATGCTCGCGATAGTACTCAAAGTCATGAGTGTCACCGGCCATGACGACGTCGGCGCCCTGTTCATGTAGAAAAGCGTATAATTTAGAAAACTCCGACGAGGCATGCGAGACATCGTGTCCGCCCGCGTAGAAGGGATGGCCGGGAATGACCATCTTGAACTTGCCGCGCGAGCGCTCCGTGGCCGCGCGCAGCCATTTCCATTGCTCCGGATCGACACTCCGCAGAATGCCGGTGTCCACTGCGATGAGCGCGAATCGCTCGGTCTGAATCTCCAGGAATGGCGCATGCTGCCCGCCGCAGATCAGGCCGTATTGACGGCGAAGCCGCGCTGCCTCGTCAATAAACCGATCAATCCGCTTTTCAGTCGTGCTCGTCAACCGGTGATCGGCCCGCCGCCGTGCCTGCATCGCCGCGCGGGCAGCCTCGGCCTTCATGAAATTGGCCGAGAACGCCTCCAGCGCGTCATACCAATCGTGATTGCCGGGAATCGCATAGATCGGTTTGGTGAACCCCTTGAACGGCAGGTAAAACTTGGCTTCATAATCCTTCATCGCCCCCTGCGGATAGATGACGTCAGATGCAATGAGCAGGAATTTCACATCGTCGCGCGCCCCGACTTGTAGAAACTGATCGCGGAGCACATGTTGCGACGCGTCACCCTCGCCGGTGTCGCCGATTACGATGAAGCTGAAGTCCTGGCCGGGCTGAATGTCTGGATGGACTTGAAAGAGCGCGTCGGCCGAGACGCCCGAAGCCTCGGCTTGCGTCACCACGCTGCGAATCATTTCCTCACGCCACGCGTCCGTGCGATGAGCCGCGTATTTTTCCCAGGCTCCTGTTGCCCAGGTTTCGGTATCGAAATACCAGCTCACCCCGAGCAGCGGCGCCGCCGCGATGATGACTGCGGTGGCGGGCATGCCGCCCTGCAGTCCGCGTCGAATCGCCGCGGCGGGGGAGTGCCAGACGCGATTGAAATTCAAGGAAAATCGCATGCGACCCTTGAGCCACCAACTGATCATGCGATGCGCGGGCCCAAGTATGCGACCGGCATCGTGTTTTTCGCATCGCTGCCGCCAGGCGGTTCGCTCCAACGGCCGCAACAGGAATCGCCAGCCCAGCTTGAACGGTACGATGACGGTGTAGGTGAGCACAATCGCAAACAATGCGTCGCCCGCGACCGCGATGGCCGGAGAAATGAGACCCACCAGGTTCCACTCGGCGTTCATGCGCCCGACGTGAATGGCGAAGAAAGCAATAAGCAGGACGATCACCCAGTATCGATCTCCCACCCAGCGGCGCTCTTCATACTGGTCGATTTGTTGGCGCATGTGCGCGACCGCGGGATGCGGCGGCAGGCCGAGGCGCGCATCGGGATGGCGTTCAGCTGAATCGTCCATGGGGGCGTGCGCGGCGACGTCGTGGCCGAAGAGAATGGACCAACCAGTCGTGAGCAATCGAATGCCGACGGTGACATACACCACCCAGGCGCCGGAGAGCGGCCAGCGAATGCTGATCATCGCGCCGATCAGTAGATTGGCGCCGGCATCGAAGAGCAGTGCGCCGCGCCCCGGCGCCCCGCGCCCACGCAAAGCGGTGACCAGTTTCACCACTCCATCGGCGATCCATGAGATGCCCAGCAGCAGCGCCAGTGCGTTGAACGCCAATTCGCCCCACGCAGTCAGTAGGCCACCGGTGAGGAGAGAGACGATGCAGCCGAACAACTCGGCCCGTCGCAGCGATGGGTCGTTGAGGATGAGCGTGTGCACGGCCTGGATGAGGCCGCATGCGATCAACAACACGCCGAGAGTGGCCGGGGCAACTTCGGGCGACGCCAGAGAAACGCCGATGGCGAGTATGCCAATGACGACGATCGATCCTCCGATCAAAACGCGCCGCGCGGCCACCGCCGTCGTTCGAGCAGTTCGTGAAAAAATGGATCGGACCATTGACATGATGGCGCGGTCTCAGGTGGCCATTCTGCGCGATGTCGCCGATGTCGGAAGCCGAACGACGCATTGATTTGCATACCCGATTCGTCGGAATTAAGCTAGCCGATGCCTCGTTCGGCGCCCCTTCGCCGGATCGGATCAACCAGATAATCGAACAATTGAATCGTCCGCGGGCTCGTTGCGATGGATCAGACTTCTCTCACCGGCACCGAGTCCTTCCAAGCCCGACTGCTTAGAAGTGAACGCTGGCGCCTGGGGCTGATGATTGCGGCGCTGGTGATCGCGCTCATCGGCGTAATGGTGCGACGCGGCCTGAGCGGCGCCGTGATGTCGGTTGATGCCGCGTTTTACTTGAATGTCACGATTCTTGTGGCCGGGCTGGTGTTTCAAGTTGTGGGCCTGGTCGTCACTTCGCGGCGCGCGCGGACCGGCGGCGCCATTCCAACGCACGAGCGCGTGTTCAGCGTGGTGGTTGATTTAGCGGTTCCATCGGCGGGCCTTCTCGTTCTTCAAATATACTCGCCCGTGGGTGCGCAGGCCGCGCTCTCCGCCCCGGGCCTGTTGCTGATGCCGCTGGTGATCATGCTCTCGATACTCCGCCTGCGGCCGTGGTTTTCACTGGGCACGGGTTTATTGGCGGCGGTCATTCATGCCGCCCTGGTCGTGCGGGCCATTCGCATTGCCCCGGTCAACGAAAACCAGCATCCACTGTTATACAGTTACGCCGCCATGCTGGTCACGATCGGCGTCGCGGCCGCGGTGGTCGCCTGGCTAACGCGGCGATACGTCATTGAGGCCGTCGGCGAGGCGACCGCCGCGGAGCGCGCCCAGCGCGAGGTCTCCATACTCAATCAGGATCTGCGGGTTGCGCGAGATATCCAGATGGGTCTCATGCCCACGGAGCGACCGCCCATCGCCGGATATGACGTCGCCGGCATGGCCCGTCCGGCGACGCAGGCCGGTGGCGATTATTACGACTGGCAGCCACTGCCCGATGGCCGGCTCGTCGTCGCCATCGCTGACGTGACTGGTCACGGCATCGGCCCCGCCCTGGTGATGGCCGTGTGTCGCGCTTACGCGCGGGCCGCCGCGCCCGTGAGCGCCGGTCCCGAGTTTCTGCTGGCGCAGCTCAATGACCTGATCTACGAAGACGTGAAGGGCGCACGGTTCATCACCATGGTCGTCGCGATCATCAATGCCGATGGCCATGTCGAACTGGTTTCGGCGGGTCACGGCCCGACCCTGCTCTACCGCGCGGCGTCGAAAGAGGTAGAGTGCTTTGGTGGCGATGGACTGCCGCTGGGCGTGGTCAGCAGTGAGCGCTACGGACCGCGACGGGAATTTCGATTGGAATCCGGCGACGTGCTTGTTCTGGTGACGGACGGTTTCGTGGAGTACGCTCGCGCGGGCGATGGAGAGCTATTCGGCGAGGAGCGGCTGGGCGACTCGTTGAAGGCAAATGCAGGACTGTCGTCAGAAAAGATCATCGCGGCCATCGATCAGGTTGTGAAGACCTTCGCCAATGGTGGCCCGCAGATGGACGACATGACCGCGGTCGTGATCAAGCGAACGTGACGACAAGGATATCATTTCGATGGACCAGTGGTTTCGGCTCGCAATCTTCGACCCGTTTTTCGTGTCAATAACGTGCGCGGTCCTGATGTTGATCGCTCTGAAACTCGGATTCGGTCAAGGAAAAGTCTGGAAGCGGGCTGATCGACGAGGCGAGCCTCGCCATTCTCGGGCTTCTGCTCGCGTTTTCGTTCGCCGCGGCCTACTCAAAACTCGATACGCGCAATTCCAAGATCGTCGATGACGCAAACGCGATTCGCACGCTTTACTACCGCTGCCAATTGCTGCCCGATCCCCAGCGCGAGCAGCTTCAATCCCTCGTGATCGATTCAGTTCGACAGCGATTGGTGCTCAAGGATGCGAGTTTGAGTGCGGAGGGCCTTCAAGAACTTGATACGAACGCTCGTGCAACAGAAATGGCAATGGTGTCGATCATTCGACGCCTGGGGCAGGACGAGAAAACCGCCGGTGTGGCGTCGGGTTTGATGGATGCCTGCTTTGCAGTCGTCGCGACGCACGAGGCGCGGATTGCCGCCGGGATGGATCACGTGCCGCTGCCGGTGATCATTTTGCAGGTTCTTGTGGCGACGATTAGTGCGTATCTGCTGGGTCGCTCGGAGGGTGAATCGGGCCGCCTTCGGCGTCGCAATATCACTCTCATAATGGTGGTATCTGCGATCATGTTTGTTACATTGGATCTTGAACAGCCCTTGCGCGGGTTCATTCAGTCCAATCAGGTGCCCATTGTTCGTCTGGCGAAGAGCCTCAACATAGCGTCGTGAAATTGGGGATTGAGAGTCGAGCGGTTGGATCACAGACAGGAGTCACGAGCAT
>CAYXEY010000001.1:0-43278 GCA_964464105.1 uncultured Planctomycetaceae bacterium | reverse complement strand
TCCGGATACTCCTGCCGCAGCGTGTCGCCGTCGCGCCGCCAGGCGGCGCAACCGCCGACGAATGCTACCGCGCGGGTGTCGGTCCATTTGCGCGGGTCCGGCTCGACGGCGAACTGGCGGGTGATCAGCGTGGGCCAGATCGCCTGGGTGTAGGTGTTGCCGATCTGCACGAGCAGGTCGGTAAGGTGCGTGCAGCCCTCCTCGCCGCCCACGCGTTCGCGCGCCTCGCGCATGAAGCCGCTGCCCACCTTCAGTCCGACGAGCCGGCGGTAAGCCGCCTGGCTTTGCGGGCAGTCGGCCCATGGCACGGTCCCCATGCGGGTGGCGACGTCGTGGATCACCGCGTCGTCGTCGATCAGCACCACGATCGCGATGTGATGGAGCGTTTCGCCGGGGCGTACCCGCGGGCGTGAGCGGAAGGGCATGTCCTCGCCCTTCTCGTCGATCACCGTCGCCTCGATCTCCCAGAGTCCGTCGCGGCGCCGATAGGCCTCGCACACGATGCGGCGCGTGTGCACCCGTTCCCGTTCGCAGCTTCCCAGCATGTCTCCCACTCCTTCTCGGTGTCGCCTTCGTGACCGGCCCGCGGCCGCGCCTATACTGCCGTGGCTGGCGGTGGACGATAACAAGAGACGGAGGAGGCTAAAAGATGGATGTCGAACAATTCATGCAAGGCTACAAGAAGGCCTGGGAGGAGCGCGACGAGGCGCAGTTCTGCGCCCTCTTCGCGACCGACGGCGAATACCACAACACGCCCTTCGCGGTGCAGCGCGGCCACGCGGAGCTTGCCGCCTACTGGCAGCGCGTGAAGTTGCAGGAGGACGTGCGGGTGCGCTACGAGATCCTCGCCGCCACCCCGGCCGGTGGCATCGCCCATTGGCACGTCACCTACCAGGTGGCCTCGGAGGAGCTGTTCCGGATCTGGGCGCAATCCACCGGCACCAACCTGGTCGCGCGCAAGCCGGGCGATCCGCTGCCGCGGATGGTACTCGACGGCGTGCTCGAGGCGGAGTTCGACGGCGGCTTGTGCAGGCGTTGCGACATCTGGTGGCACAGCATGCCGGAGCAAGGATGACGAGCGCATCGGACCCCGCTTCCTGGCGTAATATTCCCTGACGGTTCTGACTGGAGGCGGGGTGGTTCCAGGCCCCGCAGGGAGTGCGCATGGCAGTGATTCTTGCGAAGACGGGCAAGGGTCACGCCGAAATCGCCCACCGGTCCGGCGAACTGAGCGCGCGGATTCGGCGAGTGCAGATCTTCATCGATGGGAAGTGTTCGGTCGAGGAGCTGCGCAATCTTGAGCACTGCGACGATCTCCAGCACCGCCCGGGGCTCCTCGAAGAGCAAGGACTCATCGAGATGCTCGAGGCGTGCAACGAGACACGCACGCCCGGAGGTGCAGCACCAGCTCGGTGCCTTCCAGGGGGGGGGGGGGGAGAATCGTGCCCGCCGGCAACGGGCCCGCTACTTCATGCTCGACACGATCAACGCCTTCGTCGAGGCCGTGGGCACCAGCTCGCTGCAGGAGCGTATCGCAGCGGCGTGAAAACAGGCCGAATTGCGCCAGTTGTTCGAGGAGTGCTAACACGCCATCGTCTGTCCGTGTTTTCCTCTTTCGATATTTCGCTTTGGCCCTCGGCCTCTACGGTCTTCTTATGCAAAACTCATTCTGATCTGGAGGGGCACTTCCCAGGTGCAGGAAGACGTGATTTCGATCCGGTATTAGAGCTCCATTCGCAGTCGCCGCAATGACTGCTGTTACGGATCGTGAAATGAATCAGATCGCCGGTGGATCTTAATCCAAGCTTGCTCATGATGCGCCCTCGGTGTGCTTCAACGGTCTTGTAACTGATGTCCAGTAATCTGGCAATTTCTTTGCTGCTGTTTCCGGCAACGACCTTTTCAAGGATTTCCAATTCCCGTTGTGACAATGTTGAAAGAAGGTCGAGGTGTTTTTGTTTTTCACTTTGCTTATCTCTCGCCTCTTTGCATGCCGCGAGTGCGGCGTTCACCGCATCGAGTAGATCCTGATTGCGGTAAGGTTTTTGAAGGAAGTCGAAGGCGCCTCTCTTGACTGCCTGTGCGCCCATCTGGGCGTCGCCGTAGGCTGAAAGGAAAATTATCGGGAGCTTGAAGTTCCTTTCGTACAGTGCCTGTTGCAACTGCAATCCACTTACGTTCTGCATTCGAACATCGAGAATAAGGCAGCCGTAAAGACAGGAAACGTTGGCGTCAAGAAAATCTCTCGCGGATTCGAATGTCCGAACATTCAGGGAGATCGAATTGAGGAGCCAAGCGAGCGAGTCTCTGACCGACGCCTCGTCGTCGACGACAAATACTGTTGGCGTACTTTCGATCGTTGTGGGTTGCATGAGACTCTCCTTCTTGCGCTGTCAAGTGCTACTGCAGGAATAATTCATGAACGTCAATTACATTGGCAAGGTGAACTGGAATCGTGATCCGCGTTGCTCTGTCTTCGAAAACGAAAGTTCGCCGCCGTGTGATTCGATAATCGATCGGCAGATTGCCAGCCCAATCCCGAGTCCGTCCGGTTTGGTTGTGAAGTAGGGCTCGAAGACGCGCTTGGCCGTCTTTCGCTCGAGGCCAGCGCCATGGTCTTGGACGAATACCTTCATCAATCGTCCTTCAGCGATAACTTCGTTTCCGATTGTAAGTATCCGAGAAGGTGGCTCCATTTCAGACATTGCTTCGATTCCATTCTTGATCAGATTGAAAAGAACCTGCTGGATTTCAATCTTGCAGAGAGGGACAAGCGGAGGCGAAGCCATCAGCTGGAGCTGAATTTCAACCTTGAATCGATGAATTTCGAAACTAAGAAATGAAAGCGTGTCCTGAATGACTTCGTTGATGCTCTCGGGAACTTTTTCGGGTTTGTGCTTGCAGACGAAATCCTTGATCCGCCTTAGAATCTCGCCAGCCTGATCGAGGTGAGTTGTCGCAAGCTCCAGCGATCGAGAAATCTCCGCAGTGCCCTCCACATGTTCAAGCCGCAGTCGGCAGCCCTGAAGGTAATTGACTGCTGAAACCAAGGGCTGGCCCATTTGATGTGCGAGTGCTGCAGCCATCCCCGCCATCGCGTCGATACGCCCAAGGCGGGTGAGTTCCGCGTGGCGCAACCTCTCCAGTTTCTCGATCCGCTTGCGATACGTGATGTCGGTGAATGCCGCCACGACCATCTTCTCGTTCTTGAGCTCCAGTAACGATGAGCTGACGCTCAACCACCGAACCTTGTGGCTCTCCTCGTCTTGCATCCCGATCTCGATATTTCTGAGTGAATCTCTTTGGAGGTCGTGGATCCGCCAAGGCAATCGTCTCTTCGATACCCCCGTCCCGTCGCTGAGAGAGAATCGTTGAGGCAGTTGTTGCCATGTTGCGGGAGGTGTTTTAGGAGCGCCGATAATTTCGTTGAACTGGTAGTTGGCTTCAAGAATCATGCCGCTATCGGAGGTGATCGAAATTCCGATGGGGAGCATATGAAAGAGTTTCTCGTATTTTTCCCGGTTCTCGTTCGCAGCATCTTCCGCTAGCTTCCGCGTTGCAACTTCCTGCTCGAGCTCCTTGACATGCTTGTGTAGCTCGAGTGTTCGTTGGTGGACCAGGATTTCAAGTTTTTCGACGCTGGCCTTCAGATTGTCCTCTATGCGCTTGTGTTCGGATATGTCCTGAATTACCCAAATCGATCCGAGCCGTGGCCTGGAAGGGTCAAGCAGCGCACCGGTCACGATACACCAAACGACAGAGCCATCCTTACGAATAAACGGGCGCTCGTCTTTAAAGGTTTCGTGGCGTTCGAAGAAATGACCGTATGTGTCTTCGATTATCTGGAATGAGTCTTCGGTTGGATACAGCAGCCGTACAGACCGATTGTCTAGCTCGCCTCTCGAATAGCCGAACAACTCTTCAAGTCGCGTATTGCAGCGGACGAAAATGCGGTTCCGCAAGTGGCAGATCGCCAAGGGCGTGTTGCGGAATATGACTTCGTACCCGGCGGCGGAGTCGCTTGTGTTATCCCCGTGCATCTTGCGCTCCTTTGGTAGGTATCCGCTCATGTGGTTTTTCTCCTCTTTGCCGGCAAGCTGCGTCTTGTGAAAAAGCTGGCGTCCGATGATGTGGCGGATGTGCTTGATGCAGCAGTGCCATGCGTCGCTCGACCCGGCGATGGAGGATGCTCACAGCGAAGTCGGGGCGATGCGCCGCCTTGCTGGGATGGACCCGACCCACGGCGTACCGTCCGGGGAGACGGCCATCCTCAAGTTCCGGCACCTGCTCGAGAAGCACGCGCTCACCGGGCACATGATGAACATCATCGACGGCACGCACGAACAACGCGGCCAGCTGCTGCCACCGCTGCACCATGATGACCCGGCCGCGTTCGGCAACAAGGGCTACGTGAGCAACATCATCACACGACAGGCCCGAAAAGCGGGCTTGTTGTCGGGTGTCTCGCTCATCGTCCGCAGGCGGCATCCGGTCAGCGAAACGGGCAAGCGCAACAGCCCTAGTACGCGCACGGTCCTCGCTCGGGTCGAGCAGGCCTTCTGCCTCGTCAAGCGCGGGCTTGCGTGCGAGGACGCGCACTGCGGAAGCGGTGCGACGCACATCGTCTCGGGGGCTACGCGGACCCGGTTGACCAACATCGATCTCGCACGGCCCGCTTTGACGAGTTGATGGCCAGCATCCATCCGCTGTGCCCACAAAAGGGCTAACGAGACTCGAAAGGCCTCGCAAAGCAGCTGTGCAAGTGGAAGACATGATCATCGTAGTCGGCATGAATGGCTGGCTTGGGTGAGCTTGCTCAGGACAGCAGGCGATCAGGCGCCTTGGAGATTCTGCAGCAACACCCGCGCTTCGTCTGTAGGGCTGGCCCTAGGCGTTTGAGTGTTAGCACCACTTGTCGCGGTGGTGCAAGCCCCCTAGCCTGCAGCCATCGTCAGTTCGCTGCGCAAAGCTCGAAGGTTGCCTGGCATAGACACTACGCGGTGATCTTTGGCGTACTTGTGTAGCTGCTGCCATTTAGTCAAAAACCAATCCCGCGCAAACCATGGCTAACGCGCTGTTAAGCAGTAGGCGGCGTCATGCCGGCAACTCGTCGAACCTCACCAAAGCGCTTGCTCGGCGAACTAAAGTCAATGCACTTTCTTCGTTTCGCGCAGAGACGTTAATGCAAGCCAGCCGATACGAGAATGGCGAGGAGAGGTGACCTGCGTTGGTTGTTCATTCTGTTGATGTGAAAGCTATGCCCTGTGCAACTCGACGTGCAGTAGTTCCGGAAAGCCGGAAAAAATGCCGAGCCGGTATCCCGGATACGGCTTCTTCAGCGATGCGAAACGTAAAACCATATTCCCATTGACCAAGCGGTCCTCGCGCTGTTTCCGTTGGTGACGCGCGAGTTCGCATCCTGGATGCGCGAGGTCAATTGGTTTGGTTCAGGTGGTAGACGAGCGCGCCTCGAATGGCGGGCCGCGAGGGTCTGGGAAAGCGGGAGACAAGAATGACGTTTGCGTGTTTGAAGAGAGTCGGTGCTTCGGTGCTGTGCCTGCAGATGGTCGCCTGCAGCCAAGGGCCGGACCTGTCCGGTCTGGCCGCGGAGCGCAGTCGTCAGCCGCAGCGTTACGACGTGGCGCAGGCTATTGCAGCCAACGGGCAAGTGGTGGTGGTCGGAACACAGAACGGTGCCGTGCTGGTATCCGGCGACCAAGGGCGTACCTGGCGGCGGAAGGTTCTCGGCCATGCCTCGATGATCGATATCGCCGTTTGCGGTGAAAGCGGTTTCGTCGCCATCGATCATTACCGCAAGGTTTGGTTTGCAGGAAAGGATGGCAACGATTGGCGGCCGCGCGAACTGGAGCGGCCCCGCACACCGCTGGCTGTCGCCTGCGACGATCAGGGCGGCTGGTGGGTCGCTGGTGTGAACTCCGTCATCGCTGGCAGCCGTGATCAGGGCAAGACCTGGCGCATTACCGATCTTGGCGAAGACACTCAGGTTACGACCATCCAGTTCATCGATGGCCGGAATGCCATAGCGTTTGGTGAATTCGGCCTGATGGTGACGAGTGAAGACGGCGGTGCGACTTGGAGGAAGGGGCCAAAGCTTCCGGGCGACTTCTATCCGTATGCGGCGGTCTTCCGCGACCGGAACGAAGGATGGGTGTCGGGACTCGCTGGCCAGATTGTGCACACCCGCGATGGCGGGCAAACGTGGAGCAAACAGGTTAACGAAACATCGGCTTCGTTGAACCGCATGTTTCTTCACAAGGACGTGCCTTACGGAGTGGGTAACGGTGGAGTGATCGCTCGTCTGGACGGAAACATCTGGCGTGCCGTGCCATATACCGACGCACTGCCGGTGTTCCTGGGTGGTGGTGCTTCATTGCCGGGCCATTCCGCAGTTGTTATCGGAGGTCCTCGTGGCTTGCTACGCACCGTTAGCGTCGCCAACAACCAATAGGCGAAGGAGAGAGCGAGAAAATGGTCACCCAATTTCGTCATTCCATTACTCACAGGCTGCATCGGGGTGAGGAATGGATCTTTAGCAATCCGAAAATTGTCCTGTCGCTGATTTTGGCGGTGACGATGCTCTTCGGAATCGCCCTGCCCAAGCTTCGGATCTTCACGGATTTTTCCGATCTGCTGCCGCAGAACCATCCCTACATCAAGGTGTATAACAGGCTGAAGGAAAACTTCGGCGGCGCCAACGTAATAATAATGGCGGTCGAGGTCGAAAAAGGGACGATCTTCAACAATGAAACACTCAGGCTCATTCACGAGGCGACCAAGGGCGTCGATAGTCTGCCTGGCGTCAATCACAACCTGGTTAGCAGTCTGACTCACCGCACGGCGCGCAAGGTTTTCCTCGACGAGCAGGGTTCATTCCGATCCGAATCCTATTACGACCCCTCCAAGCGGGAGTGGAGCGTCGCGGAACTCGAACAGCTCAAGAACGACGTCATCGCCAACCCGACTATCTACGGTCTGCTGGTGTCCCCGGACCTGAAGGCGGCGCTGATCAGGGCGCAGCTGAACGAGTCTGATATCGACTACCCGGCGACTTTCGGCGCACTGCAGGAAGTGCGCAAGTCGATTGCCACCGCAGGCCACCAGATCTATGTCACCGGCAATCCGGTGCTGACCGGCTGGGTCTATACCTATGTCGGGCAGATTGTGGAGATCCTGGCATGGACCATGTTGTTGCTGGCCGTCTTGCTGATCGTCTACTTCCGCACCTTATACGGCATTGCGCTACCCGTATTAGGAATCGCCTTGTCGACGATATGGGGATTGGGGTTCATGGCGTTGATGGGCATCAACCTCGAGCCCTTATCCTTGCCAATCCCGTTCCTGATCGCCGCGCGTGCGACATCGCACGGTGTGCAACTGGTGGCTCGCTACTATGAAGAATTGGCGATCGTCAAGAACGGCAAGCTGGCTGCCCGGAATGCTCTGGATGCGCTCTTCCGGCCGGGGTCGCTAGCAATCATCGTCGACGCGATCGGCATCGCAGTGCTCGTGCTCGGTGCCGCCCCGTTCAATCACAAGCTCGGTATCGCTGCGGGTTTCTGGGGCTTTTCGGTCATTTTCACGGTGCATTTCATGGTGCCCCTCGCGCTCACCATTCTGCCGCAGCCAAGGAAGACCGAGAACGATAACCAAGGTGTGCGAAAGCTGTTGGGAGGCTTCATGGCACTTACGGGGGGCACTGAAGGCGGCGCCCGCAGCATTCTTGTCCTCACCCTCGTCGGCGCGATTGGTTGTACCTACTTCATCAGCCGTGTCCAACTTGGCGAGTCGGAGCCAGGCTCCCCTCTGCTACATCAGCACCACGATTACAACCTCTCGACCAAGGCGATCAATACGCGCTTTCCCGGCTCCGAGGAACTGCATGTCGTGGCCCGCACCGACGAGATCGGTGGAATCAAACGTCCGGAAGTGATGGCAGCCATCGAGCGGTTCCAGGCGCATATGCTGTCAGATCCGGAACTGGGCGGCACCAAGGCGATTCCAGGCGTGATCAGAGTGGTGAATAAGCTCACCCATAACGACGATCCGCGCTGGATGCAGTTGCCCGACACCGCCGAGGAAATGGGGGGGCTGATGTTTGCCTACATGGCGTCGAGCCCCATTCCAGGTGCGCTGAAAGAGTTCATAACCTCGGACGAGAACGAGGCGAACATGGTCTTTTACTACAAGGACCATCGGGCGGAAACCGTTGATCGTATCGTCGCGTTGGCAGAGGACGGGATCAAGCAGATCGAAGCGGAGGTTCCGGGCCTGCATATCGAACTGGGGGGCGGTATTCTCGGCGTTACGGCCGCTGGAAATCAGGCGCTCCACTCCGATCACATGATCATCATCCCGGCAGTGATGATCCTCGCGTTTGCGTTGGTGACCATCTATTACAGTTCAGCTCATGCGGGCTGGCTGATGGTCCTGCCGATGTTGTTCTCGACGTTGATGACCTATGCCTACATGGGGGCGATGAATATTGGTATCAATGTCAATACAGTGCCGGTGATCGCCGTCGGTGTCGGTGTCGGTATCGACTATGCGGTCTACTTCATGGACCGGATTCGGGAGGAATTCGTCGAACTCCGCGATCTGAAAAAGGCCGTTATCAACGCCGTGGCGACCACCGGCTACGCCGTGAGCTTTACCGCCGCTACCCTGATTGCCGGTGTGGCGATGTGGATTTTCATGTCCGATCTGCGCTTCCAATCAGATGCGGCTGTGCTGCTTTCTTTCATGCTCATCGTAAATGCAATTGCCGCGATGCTGATTGTGCCGTCGTGGTGCGTGGTATTCCGGCCAAGGTTCGTAATCGCCACCAAGTACGACGAAGATGGTGTCCTTGAGAATGAGGAGGAAGCGGCAGGTCGTGAAGCGGAGCGCTTCGAAGAGGGGGCATCGGATGGCGGTCAACTCGGTTTTTTACTGAAGCCGTAATCAGCGAGGAGGGGGCATAAAATGAACAAGATTGACAGAAAGCGTCGCAGATTGCAGTTCTTGGCTGCAGCCGCATGGCTTGGTCTCACTGCCAATAGCGCGGGAGCGAAGAGCGATTTGCCCGCATTGGGAGAAGACGCATCCCCGTGGGAGGTGGATGTCACTTATGAGAACCATACGGTAAATCGCCAGAATGTCGGCCTGGCCAAATTCCGCAACACCATGCAGGCGGAATTTAACAAGGAGATGGCTGACGGCTGGGTGGCGCACGGCATCCTGCGCGGGAGCTGGGATGGTGTCTATCGCATGAATAGTGGCGACTACGGCAGGGGGGCCGGGGGGGCGGTCACGATCGAGAATGTCGCCGGCCCCGGTCTGCCTCCGGTGCCAACAAATGCCGGGACGCCGCTGAATCAGTCGCAGGTTCCCTGGGGCGGCGGTGTCAACAACCCGATCGGGCAAGCGTTCGGTCTGCCGTCGACCAATGCTTTCGGTTTTGATCTGACCAGGAATCCGAATGAAGGCATGCGTGTGTTGGGCGACCGCTGGCACCATACCGAGGGTGGGGTCGCATTCGGCGTGCCCGTCCGTCCCTGCGATACGGACAAGCGAGGCTGTCGTGACTTTGGTGGATACGGGGATTTGAAACGTAGCGAGTTGGAACTGCCCGAGTTCAACGATCGTCTCGATTTCATCCGTGAAGCCTACGCAAGGAAGGTATTGCATTTGGAGAATGGCAACGAACTTTTCTTGAAGCTTGGAAAGCAGCAAGTGGTCTGGGGGCGGACCGATCTATTCCGAGTATTGGATGTCATCAACCCGGTCGATTACTCCCGAAACAATATCTACGATGAGCTCGCCGACATCCGCATTCCGATGTGGATGGTACAGGCCGAATACCGTATGGGTGCGAGCGAGTCGATGCAGGATCGAAACCTTCAGGTGGTGTGGAACTTCGACAAGTTCCGGGCCAACAATCTCGGTCAGTGCGGTCAGCCGAACGTGATTCTCGATGCCGGTTGCTTCTTCCGGGGGATGGCAAACCTATGGGATAACGGCGGTACAGTCGCCAACTTTGCCGGGAATGGAACGGTTGCCACGGATTTCGGCCCTCAACAGATTGGTATTCGCAATGTCAATCTCCCCGACTGGTCTCTTGATAATACGCAGCTCGGGGTCAAATATGAGGGTGTGACCCAGAATGGGTTTGCCTTCTCGTTGAACGCGCTGACCTATCGCTCTCAGTTGCCGAGTCTGCATTCCATTAACGGCAGCGGCACTGTTAATCCATTCACGGGCGGAAACGGGAACAGCTCCGGCGTGCCGGTCAAGAATCTGATCGCCTTCGATATGCATTTCCCACGAGTCAACCTGATCGGTGGCTCGATGGACTTTCAGATTCCCGATGCTGCAGCGGCGGTGCGGGTTGAGATGGCGCTCACTGAAGGCGAAGAGTTCGTCAATACGGCGCGGGAGAAACTTTATTCTGAGAACCGTGTGTTCAGGTCGGTGATCGGAGTGGATCGGCCGACGTTCATTCCCTTGATCAGCGAAAAATCCGCCACCTTGATTTCGGGGCAGCTTTTCTATCAGCACATATTCGATCACGAGAGCAAAGACGGACCGTTGGGCAAGGTTGGCATTCCGGACTGGAAGGATAACTTTATTGGCACTCTGCTCGTCAAGGGGTCTTTGATGAATGGCAGGGTTAGCCCGCAGCTCATTCTTGTTCGCGATTTCAGGGCGAAGGCCTCTGTTCTGGCGCCGCAGGTTGAATGGATCGTCACAAATGATCTGAAGTTGACCGTTGGTGCGAATTACAAGACCTCAAACGGAGATGATCGCTACAAGTTCGACGATACGCGTTCCAACGCACCCTATGAGCCATTCACGAATACCTACTTCCCTGGCCAAGCGGTCGGGCAGTCGGCAGGACTGGGGGGGCTCGAACCGCTCGGTCGTTTCCGTGCCGGACCGATTGGTGCTGCGTTCCGGGAAGACGACATCTATTTCAAGTTGATCTATAAGTTCTGATTCGATCGAGGAGATATTGAAATGAAAATGACCAAGGTGGCGCTGCTGGTGGTTTCTCTCATGGCCGGCATGAACGTGGCGTATGCGGCGAGCGACGCAGAAATTGAAAATTCGTTCAATCCGTACAAGAGCAAGGTGCCGACTGCTCCTGGGGTCACGGCTGGTGTGGCAATCAATAAAGCTAACGTCGGGCAGTTCAAGGGTGTTCTGGATCAAGAGATTGGCAAGATGATCGGTCAGGGCGACATGGAGATTGTGGTCGAGGATACTCACCCAATTCCGCTTCACCCAAATTACATTGCGGCAACGCGTGAGCATTCTGGAAAGGTGAAGCTGGGTAGCAATTCCGGTACGTTGGAAGGCTATGTGGCTGGTCGGCCATTTCCTGAAAAGCCCGATGGAGGCGATCCGAGAGCAGGAGAGAAGCTGGCGTTCAACTTCAAGTATGCGCAGATCGTCGGCGACAGTGGGCGTATTTATCCGTTCATCTGGACCTATAGGGACGCGAAGAGCGGGAAGGTCGAGCGCAAGATCGATTTCGATTTTCACTTTATAAATTTCAAGCATCGTGTGACGCAGGATCCCATGCCGAATATCGAGCCGAATCCATCGGATATCTATCGGGGGATATATCTCAAGGTGCTCGCGCCAAACGATTTGAAGAATACGCAGCTGCTGATTCACCGCTACGACGATGACACAAAGCTCGATGATTCGTATCTTTACCTGGGCTTTCAGCGTCGTGTCCGGCGTTTGGCGACCGGACAAACCACGGATTCGTTTCTCGGCTCGGATCTAATGATCGAGGATTTCGAAGGCTACAACGGGCGTGTTCTCGACATGGAGTGGAAGTACGTCGAAACAAGGAATGCGCTGTTGCCCGTTTATCGCCACAGCGAGTGGAAAGGCAACGAGGAGAAGGATTCCGATGGTTATGGTCAGATCACGTTTGGCGGGAAAAGCAATTGCTTCATGAATGTGCCGTGGTCGCTGCGCACCGTCCATGTGCTGGAGGGGACGCCGACAAACAAGGCCAGTCCGATCGGGAAGCGCGTAATTTACATGGACGCGGAGACCTCGGTTTTGCCTATGTTGCTGATCTATGATCGCAAGGGCGAGCTTTGGAAAGTGTGGACGGTCAGTTTTAGCGACTCGGCGTTCCATGCACCCGCCAACAAGAATGCCGGGATCGCTATTTACACCGGGGCTTCGATGTTCGATGTTCAAGCACAGCACTGCACGACATTGCAGCTGAGGATGATTACGGACTCCGCTCTCAATCCGCCGTCGCTTTTCGCCGTGCAGAACCTGCGCGGGGGAGATTGACGATCGCGCAGGCATTCAGTCCGGGCTTGGAAGTGCGTCATGGAAGGCCGGCGCCGTGACGGCAGGCGGGGGGCGCCCTGGCCGGCTGGCGCCGGCCGCGGGTGGAGGGCAGGCATGGAGGTGGAGGCTTGGTTCCCGACTCCCGTGCGGCAG
This sequence comes from uncultured Planctomycetaceae bacterium, assembly GCA_964464105.1. Lineage (GTDB taxonomy): Bacteria > Planctomycetota > Phycisphaerae > UBA1845 > UTPLA1 > CAYXEY01. The sequence continues at coordinate 30,804 of CAYXEY010000001.1, read as the reverse complement.
TCCTTGAGCTGGCCCGGCTGGAACGCATGCGGCACCTGAAGTCGGCGCCAGGCTCGCCGCGAAATGGGTAATGCGCGGGCCGAACGCTGGCGGTCGATGGCGGCAAGGCTCGCCGCGCATTCGCACGATCGTGATCGGTGTGCTGTACGGTCAAGCGTGGAGTTTCGACTGTGCCGGACCGGTCACGATTGCGCCATTTCCGGGTACGACATCGATCGACTTGGCGGCTGCGGTGAGTATGGGTCGTGCGCTTGCCGGTGGCGAGGAAGCCGGTGGCTGGGGATCATCGGGATGCTGTATCCATGGGATGGCAGCAGGGCAGCGAAGGGCTCCACCGGATCGCTGGTAACGCGCCAGTTCTGCCCCCCGGGCGCCATCAGCGCCTCCGTTTCCTTCCTGCGCCGGCGCCACTGCGCGGCCTTGCCCCGACCGACTTCCACGAGCTTGACGTACCCCAAGGCAGCGATCCCGGCAGGCATGTCTGCAGCGGAGCGCTCTGGGGGCATGCCTGCAATGGGGCTCCGCCAGCGGGCGGGACAAGTGCTCGACGGCGATGACGCCAACCTTCGGTTTTGAAAGGAGTCGGGGCCTCGTTTTCGGCGAACTTGGCGGGAGCGCGAAGATCGGTGCACGGGTTTGCGCGGTGTTTCGGGGGCAGGGATTGTTCTTATCCCTTAGGTGTTCCGACCAATTGTTGCGTGTCGGCACGCGCGCTCTAATGACTCCAGGTCGAACACGAAACAATTCCTGCGGAGGTGTCATGTCAGATCAAAAACCGACCAAGAAGCCGGAAAAGAAGCCGGATATCACGTTCTTCCATCCGGACCTGCTGGAGGTGCCTGCCGACGGTAGCGCGCCGTATCTGAAGGGTTATCGCTGCAAGTGCTGCGGGCAGCTGGACTTTCCGAAGTTGAGCCCCTGCCCGAGCTGCTGGGGCGAGGAGTTCGATGTCGTGCCGCTCAGCCGCCGCGGCAAGCTCTACAGCTTTAGTGACAACTTCATCGGTCAGGCGGGCATGAAGACGCCCTATTCCTTCGGCTATATCGACCTGCCGGAAGATTTGCGGATATTTGCGCAGCTGGAGGGCGAGCCCGGCAGCTTCCGCTGCGACGAAACGGTTGAGCTTACAGTCGGACCCGTTCGCGAAAACCGCGATGGTGTTCCGCTGATCAGCTACAAATTCCGCAAGATCTAACCCTCGGCGAGTGACAAAGAAATGAAATTGGAGCGCAAGGTCTATATCGCCGGGGTTGGCGAGACGAAATTCGGAAGACATGACGTCGACTTCGACGTCCTTGGCCGGGCTGCGGCGCTGGAAGCGTTGAGAGCGTCAAACATCGACCGGCCGACCATGGTGCAAAGCGCCTATGTCGGCAACGGGACCAACGGCATGGTCATCGGTCAGACCGTGCTCAAGGATCTGGGCATGTGCGGTCATCTGCCGATCATCAACGTCGAGAGTGCGTGTTCGGCGGGCGGCATGGCGGTTCACATGGCCGTGCGTGATGTCGCGATGGGGCTTGCCGACGTGGCGATCGGCATCGGCTGCGAGAACCATACGCTGCACATGGCGCAGGGCACCGCGTTCGCTACTGCGATGTCGGACATCGAGACGGTGCATGGCGCGGTGATGACCGGCAAGTACGCGATGCGCGCCCAGCGCTACATGTACGAGACCGGCGCCACCGCCGAGGATCTGGCGATGATCACGGTGAAGAACCGTCGGCATGCCACCAATAATCCCTTTGCATGGTTCAAGGGCGAGATTTCGGTCGAGGAGGTGGTCAATTCACGCGTCGTCGCCTCGCCGCTGACATTGCAGCAATGCTGCGGGATTGCCGACGGCGCTGGCGCGGTCGTGGTGTGCTCGGAGCAGATGGTCAAGAAGCTCGGCATCCAGAAGCCGATCCTCGTCGCTGGCTCGGTCGTTCGCTCCGGTCCGTATCACAACCGGCCGCGGGACATTACCGGCGACGACATCACCGAGGAGACCGCAGCCCAGCTCTACGAGGAGTCGGGTATCGGACCCGGGGACGTGAATATCGTCGAACTGCACGATGCCTTCACGATCGCCGAACTGTTGTACTACGAATGCCTCGGCCTGTGCCCGAAGGGTGAAGGGCTGAAGTTCCTGCGCGACGGCAACGCGACGCATGGTGGCAAGTGTGTGGTCAGCCCGCGCGGCGGCATGCTCTCGTACGGTCATCCCATCGGCGCCTCGGGTGCGGCGCAGATCGCCGCCAGCGTCAAGCAGATGCGCAATCAGTGCCCCGGCTACCAGGTCGACCCGGTGCCGCGGGTGGCGATGACGCACGTGACGGGTGGCGGATTGTCGGGCACGGAGCACGCGGCGTGCACGATGCACATGCTGGTGAGCGGCTGGTAACCGAGGGGGAAGTGATGAAATCCAACGGCAAGGAAACGGTGGCGCTGATCGTCAATGCCGACGATCCCGTCGGCGAGGCGGTTGCGCTGCGGCTCGCCGAGCCCGGCGCGCAACTCGCGCTGGTTGGTGGGGACGCCGGCCGGCTCGACAAGCTCGCGTCGCGGCTGGCCGAGAAAGGCGCGACGGTGATGGCGGCGGTCGTGGCCGCGGTGGCGCCGGGTGCGATCCGTGACAGTGTTGCGCAGGTGAAGGCGCACTTCGGGCGGATCGACATCCTGGTGCATAACGAAAGCGCGTTGACGGGCAAACCGCTGCAGGAAATTTCGGACGCCGATGTCGGTGCCGCGCTCGATGCGGGCCTCGCGGCTCCGTTCCACTATCTGCGCGAGGTCGTTCCGGGGATGCGCGAGGGAGGCTTCGGGCGTGTGGTATGCCTGAGCGACCTGCGTTACCTCGGGCTCGCCGATACCTCCAGCGTCGCGGCCGCGCGCTCGGGCCTGTTCGGGCTCACACGCGCCCTCGCGCTCGAATCGGCGCGTGACGGCGTCACGGTAAACACGATCGTCATGGGCGACCTCGACAACGACTCGACACCTGCTGCCGACAAGGAAAAGCTCGCCGGCGGCATTCCGGTCAAGCGCCTGGGCACGCCCGCCGACGTGGCCAATGCGGTCGGCTTTCTCACGGCCGGCAGCTCGAAGTACGTCACCGGGCAGACGCTTTTCGTCTGCGGCGGCAAGAGCGCGTACTTTTCGATGTCGATTTGATCACGGAGGCGGCAATGGGAATTCAACACAGGGTCGCGCTGATCACCGGTTCGGCGAGCGGCATGGGCAAGCAGACGGCGCTGCGCTTCGCCGAGCACGGGGCGGCGGTCGTCATCAACGACATCGACGCGGAGAAGGTGGGCGCGACGGTCGATGAGTTCGCCCGATTGGGGCACCGCGTGCTCGGTACGGTCGCCGACATCAGCAACAAGGCGGCGGTCGATGGAATGGTCCGGCAGGTCGTTTCCACCTTCGGGCGGATCGACATCCTGGTGAACAACGCCGGCCTGGAGCGGGCGGGCGCGCTGCGCAAGCTCAGCGAGGCGGACTGGGACATCACGGTCGACGTCAATCTGAAGGGCACCTTCCTCTGCACCCAGGCCGTGCATGGGCATATGGTCGAGAACAAGCACGGGCGCATCGTCAACATCGCCTCGCGCGCATGGCTCGGCGGGGCAGGCCAGACGCCCTACTCGTCGGCCAAGGCCGGCGTCGTCGGGATGACGCGCGCGCTCGCGATCGAGCTGGGCCGTGCCGGGATCACCGTCAATTGCCTCGCGCCGGGCTTGATCCATACGCCGATGTGGGACGAGCTGCCCGAGAAGGATCGGCAGTTCCTGCTTGCGCGGCAGCCTACCGGCAAGCTCGGCGAGCCGGACGACATCGCCAACACGCTGCTCTTCCTCGCCGACGACGACGCCGGGTTCGTCACCGGTCAGGTGCTTTACGTCTGCGGCGGTCGAAGCCTGTTCGCGGGCTGAAGTCAGCCGCGTGTGCTCGGTGAGCAAGAGGAATGTGACATGGGACAGGATTTCTCCCGATTCAGGGTGCTGGACATGACCGGCGAACTGGGCCCCTATGCGGCCAAGATGTTCGCCGGGCTGGGCGCCGACGTGATTCACGTGGAGTCGCCCGCGGGCGATCCGCTGCGCCGCGTCGGCCCCTATTTCCACAACGAACCCGGTGTGCAGGCGAGTCTGCCGTACCTCTACTACAACGCGGGCAAGCGCGGCCTCGCTGTCGACCTCGCGCACGAGGCGGGGCGGACGGTGTTCCGCCGGCTCTGCGACGGCGCCGATCTGCTGATCGAGAGTTGCCGCCCGGGCTATCTCGACGGGCTTGGGCTTTCCTACGACGTGCTGAGCCGGGATAACGCCCGCCTGGTGCAGACCTCGATCACGCCGTTCGGGCGCACCGGCCCCCTGGCGCCGTATCCGGGTTCGGATCTCACCTGTTCGGCGCTGAGCGGCTTCCTCTACCTGGCCGGCGTCGGCGGCGACAAGCCGGTGCGCGCGCCGGACAACCAGGCGTACCGGATGGCCGAGGCGTACGCGGCCGTCGGCAGTGCGATCGCCCTTTTCAGCGCGCAGCGCACCGGGAAAGGCCAGCTGGTCGACGTGGCCTGCATCGAAGCCGAGGCGATGGCGCTCGAGAACGCAGCGCAATTCTGGGACCTCGAGGGCAAGATCCGGCGCGGGCGCGGTCGCGAGGCCGGCAGCGCGACCTTGCATCCGTGCGCCGATGGCTTCATCGCGCTGGTCGCGATCATGGGCCGCAACAAGGACATGTGGACGCCCTTTGTCCGCTGGCTGGAGGCCGAGCGCGTCGAGGAGTGGGAACTCCTCGACGACGACAAGTGGATCGATTACGCGTACCGCTGCTCGGAGGAGGGCTATGCGACCTTCTGTCGCGTCTTCGAGCGCTATACGCGCGCCCGCAGCAAGGCCTACCTGTATGAGACGGCGCAGCGCTTCAACGTCGCCGTGACGCCGGTCAGCGACGGGCACGATCTGCTCGCGAACCCGCAGCTCATGCATCGGGGGTTCTGGAAGACGCAGTTCAACGACGCACTGGGGGCCGACATCACCTACCCCGGCGCGCCGTACGAATTCGGCGAGCTGCAATGGCAGCTCGGCCGGAACGCACCGCGAATTGGCGAGCACACCCGGCAAATACTGGCCGAGTCCGGCTATTCGGTATCCGAAATCGACAATCTCTCGCGCGTGGGGGCGGTGTATGCAGAAGAGCATTGAGCGTGCCCTGGAGGGCATTGTCGTGTGCGATTTCTCGTGGGTGGGCGCGGGGCCGATCGCGACGAGCGTGTTGGCGCAGTGCGGCGCGGATGTGATCAAGATCGAAAGCGTCAAGCGCCCCGACACGCTGCGCCGGGGCGAGCCCTTCAAGGATGGGATCGGCACCGGCCTCGACCGCAGCGGGTACTTCGCCGCGCGCAACGCCAACAAGCGCGACATCGCGCTCGACATGAATCATCCGGGCGCGCGCGAGGTTGCGGTGCGGCTGATCGCCAAGAGCGACATCGTGATCAACAACTTCCGCGTCGGGCAGATGGAGAAGTGGAAGCTCGGCTGGGACGAGGTACAGAAGATCAACCCGCGGGCGATCTACGTGACGATGAGCCTGCAAGGCGTCGAAGGCCCTCACAGCCGCTACATGGGCTACGGCGTGAACCTCAACGCGCTGTGTGGCCTGACGGCACGCGCCGGTTTTCCCGGCGCACCGCCCTTCGGCACCGGCACGAACTACACCGACCACGTGATGGTGCCGACGCACACGCTGTTCGGGATCATGGCGGCGCTGCTCGATCGCGAGCTCACAGGGCGCGGCCAGACGGTCAGCATCTCGCAACTGGAGTCGGCCATCGCCATGACGCCGAGTTCGCCGATGGCCTTCGCTGCCAACGGCGACACGCTCGGGGCCCTTGGTTACGCCGATCCGGAGGCTGTTCCCCACGGTGTCTATACGACGCTGGGCTACCGGAAATGGATTGCGATTGCGGTGTTCGACGACGCGCAGTGGGCCGCGCTGCGCCGCGTGATGGGCAATCCGCCGTGGGCCGAGGACCCCCGCTTCGCAACGCCGGCGATGCGCCGCCAGCATGAGGACGAACTCAACGAGCGCATCGAGTGCTGGACGGCGACGCAGTACGCGGACTGGCTCATGGAGGCCCTGCTGGAGGCCGGTGTGCCGGCCGGCGAGGTGCGGGATGCGCGCGAGGCGATCGAGGACGAGCACTTGCGACGTCGCGGCTTCTGGGCCTACCTCGATCACCCCGAGGTTGGCGTCACGCTCTACAACCGTGCGCCGATCGTGTTCTCGCGGACCCCGCTCGAGATGAAGACCGCGGCACCGGCGATCGGGCAGCACACCCGCGAGGTCCTTGGCGGGATGCTGGGCTATTCGCATGACGAAATCGAGGATCTGGTCGGTCGGGCGGTGCTGGTGTGACTGCTGGAGGCCCTTATTGCGAAGGGCTGCCAGCGAATATTTCCCGTGCAGCCTGCCTCACGATCGGCAGCTGTCAAACTCAGGACAAGAGACAACAAAATGGATTTTTCCTTATCTGAAGAACATACGATGCTCAAGGAGGTGGCCCGCCGGTTCACCACCAACGAGCTCATGCCGCTCGAGAAGGTCATGCTGGAGCGGGAAATGCGGATGTGGACCGACGGGTACACGCTGCTGCCGGCTGCCGATCACGATCGTCTGCTGAACCTCACCCGGGAGATGGGTTTCTGGGGTATCGAGGTCGATGAAAGCCTGGGTGGGCAGGGACTTGGCATGTTCGCCAAGACCCTGGTGGTCGAGGAAATGTCGAAGTCGCTGATCGGTTTCTCGCATCACGGCTTCACGCTGCCGCCCGATGCGCCGAATCTCTATTACCTCAACGAATGCGGTACTGCCGCGCAGCGTGACAAGTATCTCGGCCCATACTGCCGCGGGGAGATCGACTCCGCGATGATGGCGACCGAACCGGGTGCGGGCTCCGACATCAGTGGCCTGACCACGACGGCGGTGCGCGAGAACGGCCAATGGGTGATCAACGGCTCGAAGATCTTCATCAGCAAGTGCGACAAGGACGCCCTGTTCTTCATCTGCATCGCGGTGACCGACAAGGAGGCTCCGACCAAGCGGCGCCTCACCGCGTTCATCCTCGACAAGAACACGCCGGGGCTGCGCATCGGCAGTGAAATCCCGGTGATCGGTGCAATGCCGACGTGGACGGTCTATCTCGACGACGTGAGGGTGGGCGACGAAGCCGTGCTGGGCGAGATCGGCGACGCGTTCATCCCGCTGCAGAACCGCTTCGGCGTGCGCCGGATCGAACTCGCCGCGCATTGCACCGGAATGGCCGAGCGCTTGATCCAGATGATGATCGACCAGGCGAACATGCGACGCACCTTCGGGACGCCGCTCGCCGAGCGGCAGACAGTGCAGAACTGGATCGCCGACTCGACCGTCGAGCTCGAGCAGGTTCGGCTACAGCTCTATTTCACCGCCTGGAAGTCCGATCAGGGACACAAGGACCTGCGCCTCGAAGCCGCATCGCTCAAGATCGCCGCGACCGAAATGCTCACCCGCGTCGCCGACCGTGCGATCCAGCTGCACGGCGGGCTGGGTCTGTCGCACGAGCTGGGCATCGAATACGTCGCGCGAATGGTCCGGATCTGGCGAATCGTCGAGGGCGCGTCCGAAATCCATCGCATGTCGATCGCCAAGAAGCTGCTTACCGAGGGCAGGCCCTACAGCCTGTTCGTCGGCGCCTGAAGCAGATTGGGACACCCGTAAATAGGAGAACTGCAATGGCGGTAACGTTGGAAGTATCGAACCACGTCGCTTACGTCACCTTGAATCGTCCTGACGCGATGAACTCGCTGGATCCGGAATCGATTTCCGATCTGACCGAAATCTGGGCCCGCGTGCGCACCGATCCGGACATCCGTGTCGCCGTGCTGACGGGCGCGGGCGAGAAGGCCTTCTGCACCGGGACGGACATGAAGAAGGCCCCGCCGCCCACCGAGTGCATGGCGGCGACCTATCTGCGCGAGGGCCAGCCGATCCTGCCGCACATGAAGATGTGGAAGCCGATCATCGCCGCGATCAACGGCTATGCCGTCGGCGGCGGGCTCGAGATCGCGCTCGCGTGCGACCTGCGGATCGCCTCTTCGAACGCCAAGTTCGGCCTCACCGAAGTCAAGGTCGCGAGCCTCGCCGGCCTCAACGGCACGCAGGCGCTGCCGCGCACCATGCCGCAGGCAGTGGCGATGAAGATGCTGCTCACCGGCGAGATGATCACCGCCGAAGAGGCGCTGCGCTACGGGCTGGTCAGCGACGTCGTCGAGCCGTCGGCGCTCGCCGACCTCGCCCGCACCTATGCCGAAAAGATCGCCAGTGCCGCACCGCTGAGCGTGCAGGCGACCAAGCAGGCCGCGGTGCTCGGCAAGGACATGCCGCTCGAGCACGGCATCCTGTACTCGCACCTGCTGTGGGGCGTGCTGCGCGACACCGAGGACCGCAAGGAAGGCTTCAAGGCCTTCGGGGAGCGTCGCGTCCCGGCGTTCCGCGGCGCCTGACGGCAGGTCCGGCGACTCCCGCCGGACGCCAACAAGCCGCGTGGGCGGTGGCGAGCGTGCCACCCCTGCGCGCAGGGGATACACGACATGCGTCTGATCAGCAGCAGTTTCGATGACAACCGTCGCCTGCCGGCAGCCAATGCGTTCGCGATACCGGATGCCGAGCACCATTTCCGCCTCGGCGCCAACCGTAGTCCCGATCTCGCGTGGTACGAGCCGCCGCCCGGCACGCGATCGTTCGTGCTGCTGTGTCACGATCCGGACGTGCCGAGCCGTTTCGACCAGATCAACCGCGACGACGTCGTGATTGCGGAGACGATGCCGCGGGTGGACTTCTTTCACTGGGTGCTCGTCGACCTTCCGTCCGCGTGCCGCGGACTCGCCGAGGGGGAGTTCTCCGACCGCGTCACGGTGCGCGGAAAGGCGGGGCCGGCGACGCGGTACGGTGCGCGGCACGGGCTCAACGACTTCACGCGCGGTTTTGGCGGTGACGCGCAGATGGCGGGCGACTACTTCGGCTATGACGGCCCGTGTCCGCCGTGGAACGACGAGCGTGTGCATCGCTATGTGTTTGCGCTCTATGCGGTCGATCTCGATCGCTGTCCGGTGGAAGGGAAGTTCACCGGCCCAGATGTGCTGAAGGCGATCGAGGGGCGCGTTCTTGACAAGGCTGTGCTCACTGCACGCTATACGCTTCACCCGCAGCGCAGCGCCGACTGAACCGAGCGGGGGGCGGCTCTCCGGGGCGGGCCGGGCACGTCGGCGGGTCGCTTCCGGACCGCACTCCGATCGTGCCGACCGCAGCCATTAGCGGGTCCAGGCGATGCGTCCGCCGATCAGCGTCATGACGACCTCGGCGTGCCTGAGGTCATCGGCGCTGACGAAATCTCCCGCACCCTCGATCACCGCGAGGTCGGCGCGCCGACCGGCCTCGAGCGTCCCCGTCGTGTCCTCTTCGCCGGTGGCGCAAGCCCCTCCGAAGGTGTACAGCCGCAGCGCTTCCCGGAGCGGGATCGCCTCCTCGGTTGCGACTTTTCGGCCCGCATCGTCGCATCGCATGACGGCGGCTTTCAGCCCTTCCAGTGGCGCGCATGGGACGAGCGGCGCGTCCGAACCGAACGCGAGCGGGACGTGGTGATTCAGAAACGAACGGAACGGGAGGAGCGCAGGCTGCGCTGGATCCGGCGCGCATGAATGCAGTGCGCGCGCCACCAAGGACAGCAGGGCGGGCTGCGCGACGACGATCGCGCCGCTCGCGGCGAGCCGGGGCATCCACTCGTTGGGACAGGCCGGGCAATGCTCGAAGCGCGCGCGAAAAGGAAATCCGAGACCGGCGTCGGCGAGCAGCTCGAGCGTGTTCAGCGATCGATGCAACAGCGTGAGGTCCGGGACGTGGAAGGCGAGCTGAAAGCCCGCGTGGTGCGCCGCAAGCGCAACGCCGTCGAGGTGTTCCTGCGGCGGGGCGGGATCTCCCGCGCTCTCGTCGAGTGCGATCTTCGCCGCCCCCAGCCGCAGCATGTCGGACGCGAGGTCGTGATGTGCACTTCCCGTGCGCAGTCCCTGCTCGGCGAACGCGCGAATACTGTCCGCACCAGCGCAAAACGACACGCGTGGGCTGATGAGGCCGCGGCGTTTGTAATCGGCCATCGCGTGCCAATGCGCGGGCGTGTTCGACCAGCTCGTATCCTGCAAGGTCGTGATTCCGGACTCGAGAAAGGCACGGTCGGCCATGCGCAGGCCGGCCTCGACCTCGTCCGGGGCCAGCGGTGGGAGCGCTGCGCTCACCTGCGCGTGGTTGCCCGAAACGATGCCATCGACACGTCCGCTTGCGGGGTCGCGGTGGATCGTGCCGGCGTCGGATGTTTCCGTCGACTCGTCGATGCCGCACAGCGCGAGTGCCCTGGTGTTGAGGACGCAATGCTGCCCATCGCGCTCCACGACAATTACCGGATGGTCGGACGATGCGAGGTCGAGCTCCCAGCGGTTTGGGAGCCTTCGCTCCGAGAGGGTCGCCGGGTCGCAGTTCGCCGCTCGCAACCAGTTGCCCCGCCGTGTATCGGCCGCGCGGAGCCGCAGTGTGTCGATGAGCTCCGCGATGCTCCCGACGCGCGGCGGCGAGCAATCGACGTAGCGCGTCGTCATCGCGAATGCCACCGGATGGCAGTGTGCGTCGTTGAACCCCGGAATCACCGTTGCGCCCTGGCAGTCCACAAACCGCGTGTGCGGTCCGGCGAGCGCGGCCCGTGCCGAATGGTCGCCGACGTGCAGGATTCGACCGTTCTCGATCGCGACAAGATCGGCTGCGTGCCCGTCCGCCCGGCATCCGGGCGAGAGCGCGACGAGGTTGAGCAGGATCAGGTCGGCGCTCATCGCGGCTCCCCGCCGGCTGCAGCCTCCCGACGCTTCGTCATCAGGTAATACTTGAGCGTCTCGCGCAGGCCGACGTGGAACGGTGTGTGCTGGAAGCCGAAAAGGCGGTCGATCTTTGCGCCGCTATAGACGAGGTCCTCGTCGATCGGGAACGGCAAAGGGATGTTACGGCGTGAGATCTCCTCGACCGGCAGGCCGCGGGTCTCGACCGTCTTGCCGGTGATCTCGCGAAGCGCCTCGACGATGCGGGCGTAGGACACCAGCTCGCCCGAAGCGAGATTGAAGGTTTCTCCGAATGTGCGTGTATCGCCGATGCACTGCCGGAGCAGGTGCGCCATGTCGACGACCCAGATGAAGTTGAAGCGCGACGCCCCCGGCTCCGGGATCACGATGGGCTCGCGATAGCGCAGGCGGTCGAAGAAATAGGTCTCGCGCGGCGCATAGTTGTAGTAGCCGTAGATGATCGCGGGGCGCAGCACGGTCAGTGCGATCCCGAGCCGCTCGCATTCGCGGTGCGCGGCCTGCTCGGCCAGGCATTTGTCGTAGCCGTATGAGGCGTACTCGCCCAGCTCCGGCTGCGGCCCGTCAAGTAGCTGCGCGCGCTCGTCGACCGGCTGGCGAGTCGTCTTGCGGTACACCGTCGTGGTGCTGACGAACAGATACTGGGCGGCGGCGCCGCGCAGGCTGCCGAGCAGGGTTTCGACGTGCGCCGGGGTGTAGGCGCAGAAATCGACGACAGCATCCCATTCCAGCTCCGGAATCGCATCGCGCACATCTAGCTCGCGGTCGCCGACGTACTCGGTGACGCGATCCATGCGCAGGGGCAGGTTGCCGCGGTTGAAGACATGCAGCTCGGCGTTCTCCATCTTCAGCGCCTCCTCGACGAAGACACGGCCGGCGAAATAGCTGCCACCAATGATCAATATCCGTTTCGTCATGGGAATCTCCCGTTTCCGGCTCTAGCCGATCAGGACACTCAGGCGGCGCAATGACGGATCGTGAATGCGCTCGTGGATGAGTGGACCATGATCGACAAGAAATGGGCTTTCCGAGTCGCTCAGCCCTTCACCGCGGATCTCGGCGATCACGGCCTCGCACAGCATGTCGATGCACGCATGCTTCAGCTCCGGGTCGGACGACGACACCAGCGCCATGAGCTGCGGATGGACGGTGCAGCCCAGGCGGGGTAGCGCGAGCAGGCCGCGGTGAAGCCACTTGTAATACGGCGCATAGCGGTGATTGAGCAGATAGACGAGCGACATCAGATCGTTGCAGAACTTCGTTTCGGCATAGCGCGCCGCGAAGAGCTCGTCGCGCGCGAGTGCTCGCGCGAAGTTGTACTGCCCCGATTGGCCGATCGACATGCAGCGGGCTGCGATCTTCGCGAGCCTGACGTCTTCCGGATAGAATGCGAGCAGCTCACGTCGGCGCCGCGAGAACTCGTCGAGCGGGTCGTGAAAGATCCGTCCGGAGGTGCACGCAGCGAGATTCTTTTCAGGGATGCGCAGCCAGTCGAAGAGCGTCTGCGGTCCTTCGGGATGGCCGAGATACTGCTTGTACCAGGCGCCGATCTCGAGCACGCCGACGCGTCCGCCACCCCATTCGGTGGTCGAGCGCTCGAAGCCCGCGAACGACTTCGGTAGCCGCTCATAAGCCCGCTGCAGCGACGCGCCGATCGCGGCGTAATCCGCCGTGCTCAGCCACATGCAGAAACCCGGACCCCAATCGTGATCGCGCGACTGCTCGTCGTCGAACCCCAGGCAGTCGGAACCGTCACCTGCGAGCCCCACCGCGATGCGCTCTCGCCAAGGCGCGAATTCGCCCCCGAGCAATTCGCCGCCGTAGCGCTCGAAATACCGTTCGGCGAGCGTCAGGCCGTTCACGGCGCGGTCGCGTAGTCGATGACGCTGACGGCCTCGCTGCCGGTGAAGGCCTGCTGTGCGATCAGCGTATTGAGCCGCCGCCCGACCTCGGCATCGACGTATTTTTCGCCGCACTGCTGGCACAGGCCGGCGGGAACCTTCTTGATGACATACAGCCGTCCCTCGAGGCGGTAGTCGAAATTGCCTACGGTCACCTGTTTGATGGCGCCGCCGCAGAAGAAACAGGTCGTGATCGAATCGGACATCGTCGGCTCTCCTGAAGAACGGTGCAATGCGGTGCGCCACAAGGGGGGCGCCGGCACGTAGGCGTGGGTGACCACGAGCCAGCCGTCGGCGCGTGGCGCCGTGATCGCATGCACCGGCTTGCCGTTGTGGACCGCGCACAGCAGGTAAGCGGGGTCGCGTTCGCGATGCCGGTGTTCCTCGATGACGTGACCGCCGCGCAGCGCGGCTTCGATCTGCGGGACGCATATCCGCCCCGCCATCAGCGCGCGGATCACGTGTTCGGACAGGACGTAGCGCGAAGCGTCAGCGCGCGCGGCAATCCAGGCGGCTTCGCCGCCGGGTAGGGGAAGGGTCATGATCGTGCCTCCTCAGCCGGGCGGTGTGCGGCGAGGGCACGTTCGGCGACGAACAGCGCGAGCGCGAGCAGCGCGCAGACGGCAGCGAGCGGACGGAGCGTGCCGTCGTAACTTGCGCCGATCAGCGTCGTGACCAGGAAGGCCGAGAGCATCGTCAGCGATCCGAGCAGGGCCGCGGCGGTGCCGGCTTTTTCGGGGAAGGGCGCGATTGCACCGCTCTGCGCGCATGGGCTGTTGATGCCGTGCGCGAGGGTGACGAGAAAGTGGGCGACGACGACGGTCGTCCAGTGCTGCAGGCCGAGCGTGAGTCCGGCGCCCAAGCTCAGGCCCGCCACCAATGACAGCGTGCTGCCGCGGCGGAGCGTGCGCGACAGCCCGTAGCGCGGCAGGATGCGCCGGCAGACCTGGGTGCCGACCAGGTAACCGAGTACGCCGAGTGCGAAGCAGTAGCCGAAGTAGCGCGTGGGCACGCCGAGCACGTCGATGAGTGCGAACGATGCGCCGGAGATGAAGACGAATACCATCCCGAATGAGAGCGCTCCGGGCAACGCGTATGCCCAGAACCCGGGGCTACGCAGCAGCGCGCCGTAGTTGCGCAGCAGCGCGGTGGGGCGGATCGCCACGGGGTTGTGCTGCGTCCTCGTCTCGGTGAAGCGCACGATCGAGGTTAGTGCGAGGGCGGTGCCGGCGAGCGTCAGCAGCGCGAAGTTGGCGCGCCAGCCGAAGGTGGTCTGCACTTGGGCACCGACGATGGGGGCGAGCAGCAGGGCTACCGCAAGCACGCTCGTCGAGTGGGCGATCACCTGCGTACCTTCACCGACCGAGTAGGCGTCGCGGACGACTGCGCGGGCGATGACGGCGACGGTGCAGCTGCCGGCGGCCTGAGCGAAGCGGGCGGCGATGAGCGCGTCGATGTGCGTGGTGAATGCGCAGGCCATGCTTGCCGCGACATGAATCAGTAAGCCGCCCAGCAGGACCGGGCGGCGGCCAAAGCGATCCGACAGGGGGCCGCTGACAAGCTGCGACAAGGCAACGCCGAGCGCAAACATCGACAAAGTTTGTTGCACCGTCGCCGGCGGCACGCGGAAGGACGACGCCAGTTCCGGCAGCGACGCCAGATAGAGGTCGGTCGACAGGGGCTGCAACATCCAGAAGCCGGTGATCAGCCACAGCAGACGCGCACTGCGGCTTGGCAGCGGACCTGCGGCAGGGCACCCGACGGCTGCGGCGGGCGCCCGGGCGCGCGTGGTGCCGCGACTCGCGTCGGTCATCGCGCTACCCGCCGCGGATGCCGGGCCGCCCGCGCGCCATGCCATGACGACGGGGGGGACGAACCCTCGGCAGGCTGATGTTGCCGGTCAACGCGCTCGGGACTCATGCTTGCGGGTGTCGCCTGAGGGCGAGCGGACACGGATTCAGGCTATTGATCGATGCCGGTGAAGATTTCATTCTCGTCCGCGAAAATTCTCTTGAACTTTGTACGTGCATCTGCACGTACGCGTTCGGCGTGTTCATGATCCAGACCGCGCCCCTGAATCCACTTTTCCAGATTGACACCGCCGGGCAGCCATTTCTCCAGCGTCTCCCGTTCATACATCCATGCCTTGTCCTTGACGCCGAGCGCAGCCAGGATTTCCCAAACCTCGTCCTTGGTTTCATCGTGACAATAGACACACATGACGCAGCGGTTGAGCTCGAATTCGGTGATCAACTCGCGATCGTATTTGACGGCGGGAACCGTCTTTTCTTCGACATAGGGGTCCAGCTTCCTGGCCAGTTCCTCGACTTCCTCGCGCATGCCGAACACAAGCCATTTTCCCCAATGTTCGAGGTACTGCTTGTTGGTCAGCGGCTCGCCGCGCAGGGTGATGTAGTTGTAACGGTACTCGATGTGATCCAGAGGAACGACGAAGATGAAGTGCGATTCCGGCCGGTCGACGATCATGTTGTACCTCCCTTTCAGCCTCCGGCAATGGCCGGAATCACGTTGACCACATCGCCGGCGTTCAGTCTGGTATTCATGCCATCGACGAGTACGACATTGCGGCCATTGATGAAGAATACGAACTGCGGCGAGAGGCCTCCGGCGTCGTTCGTCACCGCCGCAGCGAAGCCGGGATTGTGCTGGTCGATCAAGCTGATCAATGTGGCGACCGTGGCGTCCGCCGGCGTGTCGATGGCGAGTTCGCTCTGGTCGATGCCCAGTACGCCGAGCAGGTTCAGCCTAACGTCGATGTTCATGCTGTTTCTCCGTATTTCAACACGCTCTCGGCGTGATCCAGGTCGCGATAGCCGTTCTTGCACACCAGCCGATGCAGGGCCTCGACCGCGAGATTGCGATTGGCAGCGACGGCGGCCTCGATGTTCTCGAAATACAGCTGCAATGTATGATCGCCGTAGGTCTCCAGTTCGCAGCCCAGATAGATTCCGAAATTCCGGCCGTCGCCGGTTTCATCCATGCTGCGGCAACATCGCTGATAAAGGGCGGGATAGCTGCGTTTCAACGCTTCCTGCCAATTGCTTTCGATGGTGACGATGATGTCGATCAGCGGGCTGCTCGATAGCGCAGGAATCAAGTTGTCCATGCGCGCGTATTTTTCCGCAAGCAGGTTGCGCCCAACCCTCTCGGCCTCATCCAGGTCTGCAAGATAAGAGGCCAGCATCGGTTGCGTCCACGTCTCGAACAGGCTGGAACGGATCGTCTTGAAGTTGTCGGGAGCGCTCTGACAGGGGGCGTGCCGTGCACTTCTGACGCAAACGAACATCTGCCATTCGGCTTCCAGCACGTGTTCGAGTAAGGTAGTGCTCACTTCGGTCATGTCCTCGATTCACGCATTTCGCTGATGATCAACTCGCCAAACAACTTGGGCAATTGCTCCGTCTTGTCGACGAACTTCACGAGACTGCCGTATTCGTCGCGTAGCGATTGTTTGGCGGACAGACTGCAGCTGATGCCCAAGGTGAGCAGGCTGATACCGTTACCCTTGCAGTACTTGATGGCATCTGCGACGCCGCACCCCCAGTTCGAGGCGCCGTCGGTGATGTGGACCAACAGCGTATTTTTTCCCGGTGTACGGGTATTCAGCGCCGTGGCGATGATGGCTTCGCCGGAAGCCGTCCTTCCGTGCGGCAACACCGTGAGCATGCGGCCACCACGATAGATCTCGGTGATGCGGCAGGCGTTCTTGACCTCGTTGTAGGCGAATAGTCGTGCGTTGCTCGTATACTCCAGAATCGCCGTGAATAGCGTCTGGTAGATCATTTCCGCTTGGTCCCATTGCGTCGGATCCGCCATCGATCCGGTCGCGTCGACGAGCAGCACGACATTCTTTCGCATGTCGAACTCGTGCTTCTTTTGTTGGAACACGGCACCGGTCGTGTGGGCGCGGTAAAGCCGCCGACTATGAATCTTCCCTGAATTCAGCCCGCGGTTGAAAACGCTCCGGCGATCGGTGGCGTTCCGCACCACTTGCTGGAGCTTGTGCAACAGGTGACGATCGACGCGGTTGCGCGCCATCATGACGATGTCGTTTCCCTCGACTCGGGCAACGTTCTCGAAGTTTGCCACGTTGCCTTTGATCTGATCGGTGAAGTCCCGGTTCTTCTGCGGCAGTGCCGCCTCGATCAGGTTGGCGTAATTGACGATGGTGGCCTTGACGGCCGCTTGCTCCGCCTCTTCCCGGGCCAGTTCATCATCATCGCCCATGTCGGGCATCATGAATCGATCGCTGCGATCGCCGGGCCAGAAGCGGATGTGCGTGAGCACCTCGCGCCATAGCTTCTCGTAGAGATCAAGGCGGAAGTCACAGCGATCGCTGACGCTCGAGAGCTCGGGGCAGTCGTTACGCAGGGCCGGCACAATGCTGTTCATGGTCTGCATCGGCTTGCTGTAGTACTGGTCCAGGCTACCCCGCATGACCAGGCCGCCGAGTGTGAGGTCGCTGTGGCCTTGCTTGTAGAGCTCCGGATCGCGGTTGGCTGCCAAGCGCCACCACAGGTGCAGCATCTCGGAAAGGGTGGGCGGCTTGATCAGACTCTTCAGCGTCTTGACGATACGCCAGTCACGCGCCGCCTCGGCGTAGTAGCCGAGCACGCTCTTGTTGGCCAGGCCGTCGACGTAGACGGACTCGCAGACGGTGAAGAACATGTCGAATTTGTATTCATATTGCGTCGGCGGCTGGACACGCAGCCGGAACATTTCGCGCAGGCGCTCGGACCACTCGACGCGCTTGTATGCCTCCTGAACCATGAGGCCGACCATCAGATCGGTCTTTCCCGCCGGCACCGGATACGTGCCCATTATTGGCGTTGGATCGAGGGCGAGCGCATTGTCGAGTTCCATTCCAGACCAGACGATCTCTCCGACGTTGCGCCCGATAAAAGTCGACAGTTTGCGAATTGCGACCAATAGCTTCACCAACTCGACGGATTCGATCGGTGACTTGTCTCTACGCCAGAAATCCGAATAGCCCTCCTCGCCGGGAATGACGAAACGCTTGACGTCCCCAGCGCTGCTCATCAGCCGAAGTGTGGTGTCGTGGTTCTTGGCCATGGAAGACCTTAGGCGGCGATGTATTGAACGTATTCTGTCTTGCTTTTTTCCACCTTCCCCAGATTCACGTGCAGGGACAGCAAAACCGATTCAAGCGTCTTCTTGTCGGTTTGGAGACTCGTCACGATGGCTTCGCGCAGCGTTCCGCCGGCGGCGATCATCTCGCCGAGCATCAGGATCTTGCGTGTGGAAACGTCGACGCCGAGGTCTGCATTGGCGCGAATGCTGTTCGCCACCGCGATGATTTCCCTCGCCTGCTCATTTGTCACGCCCGTTTTCTTTTCCAGCACCTCGATTTCAACTTCATTCGGCAGGAAATCCATGGTCGTGACATAGAAGCGGTCGCGCAGGGCCGGGTCGAGTAGTTCGGTGCCGACGAATTCAGCGCCTTCGTTGAGCGTCGCGAAGAAAACGACGCCGGGCGCAACCTGCAGCAGGCCGAGTTCATCCATCCATACCTGACGATCATCGGAGAGGATGGAGAACAACATGTTCAACGCTTTCGGATGCTCGGGGCGGTTGATCTCTTCAAGGTGGATGACGCAATTGGGTGTCTGGATCGCCTGGGGGAAGAGGAACTGCTTGTAGCGGGTCTCTCCGTTCTCCAGCGCGTATTCACCAAACAATTGCCCCGGCTCGGACAGAATGCCGATCTGGAAGGTCGCCAGGGGCAACCTGTTGACGGCGGCGTATTGCCGCACCAGCGAGGACTTGCCGCAGCCCTGTTTCCCGACCACCAGTACATTGACCGGATGCTTTTTCGATATCTTGGCAAATTTATCGAGAAAGCTCTGATTCTCCGTACTCACATAGTAGTAAGGGTCGACTTCCGGGACGAACAGGCCATTTGCACTAGAATGGTTTTTCATGATCTATCGTTACAATGGTCGGGAGGTTAGCCACGTCTGTCCGATGCTCAGACGTGGTCGCGGAAGCTGAGTTTGCCTTCCTCGTGTCTGGAGCAGGTCGTGTTTTCGACGTCCCTGAGCCAGCGTTTCCAGACGCCCCCCATGGCGTGGCGGTTGGCGGTGCATTGCCCACGGTGCGGATCGGTGGGATCGGGGGTTTGCCACTTGCAGCTACGGCACGGCCTCGCCGTACCGACCTCGGCATGCGGCTGGTTTTGCAAGTTCTTTTCTGCTTCCATGTTGTAGCCCTCCATATCTCTTGGTATGACCATAAGCAGAGGGGAGCAGGAAGCCCCCCTCTCCAGTAGATCTTTTCAAATCTCGACGTTCAGGAACTCGAGATCGGACGCGCTGAAGTCCTGTTCCTGACGGGCAATGATGGTGTTCTGCCCGTAGGTCGGAATGTCGACGAACCGGGCGCTGTAGCCCGAGACGCGAACGATGAGGTCATGGTGCTTCTCAGGTTCGCGCTGCGCTGCGCGCATTTCGTCCGTGCTGACGACGTTGAACTGAACATGATCGATATTCAGGTCGTGCCAGGTCTTCATGTACGAGTTCCAGATTTCGAAACCATGCTTGGAGCGCATGATCGGCACGGACAGACGCTGGTTCAGCAGGTTGCCCTTCTGGTTCTTCTGCACCTTCGACACGGAGCGCAGCACCGCGGTCGGGCCCTTCTTGTCGGTGCCCATGTAGGGAGAGATGCCACCGTCGTCTGCTGCCTCGCCACCGAAACGACCGTCGGGCGTGGGGCCCGTGCGCGAGCCGACTTCCATGTACAGTCCGACCGCCTGACCAGTCGGCATGACCGGGCCGCCTGAGTAGTTGGTGATCTTGCGCATCTCGCCGCCGATGATCTCCTCATAGAAGCGGGTGATGATGCCGTCGGCGTAGTCGTCGTCGTTGCCCCACTTCGGCGCACGCTTGAAATCGACGCGCATTTCCTCGAAGCCTTCCCAGTTCGCCTTCAGCGCCTGGCTGAGTTGTTCGAGGGTGTACTTCTTCTCCTCGAATACCAGCTTCTTGATGGCCACGAGGGAGTTCGCCGCGACGATCGTCGTGATCGGGTTGTGCCAGCCGTTGGGTTGCTCGGACAGGGCGCAGGCGTCCATGCCGAGTTCCATGCAGCCGTCGTCGATTGCGGACACGAAGGGCATCTGCAGGAAGCGTTGCTCGAAGTAGCGCGACACGTCCTTGGTGCAGATGCAGAGGTTGATCGCGTACTGATACTGTTCGCGGAAGGCCTCCCAAACGTCCTCGAAGGTCTTCAACGATGCGAGATCGCCGGTCTTGGGGCCCAACTGCATGTCGGCGTACGACCAGTCGTAACCGTCGTTCAGCGTGATTTCCAGCAGCTTGGCCGGGAAGATCGAGCCGCCGCCTTCCGAGCGGGTCTTTTGCGTCTTGCGGCGGCCGTGGATGCCGGGCGACATGCACAGCACGTTGACCCAGTTGTGGGCTTCCTCGTCGGTGGCGCCGTTGCCGTTCAGGCTGAACTTGGCGTATTCCTTCATCTGCTCCGTGCCGATCTCGTCGTGCTTGATGGACGGATAGCCGAGACCGTCGCGGATGCACTCGAAAACCCAGCGCAGCGTCTTTTCACGGTTCTTCTTCGAATAGCGGAAGACGATGGAAGGCTCGGCTGTGCGGATCCGCTTGGCCGCCTCGAGGATGGCGTCGGTCATGTCGTTGCAGGCGTCCTCGCCCCTGGCGTTGGTGCCGCCGACGGTGAGGATGAACAGATCGTTCGAACCCGGAAAGATCTCGCGGTAGGCGCGCGACTTGCCGGCGCCGTGCTCGGAAATCTTCAGACGTTCCATCTCGACGAGTTCCACCGCGCCCATGTGGTCCATCGGCTGGAACTTCTTGTCGATTACGGAAGCCTTGTAGTACGGCCACAGCAGGGTGTCTTCCTTCTGCGCGTAGCCGCTCGCGTAGCGTTCGATGGCGTGGCAGATCAGGAAGGTGAAGAACTTCGCCTGCATCGCGTCCTTGAGGCCCTTGCAGGGCTCGGCGGGAATGCGATGACAGATGTCGGCGATTTCGAGCAGTTCGGCCTGGCGCTTCGGATCGGTTTCAAAATTTTCGGCGACGATCCGGCACAGACGGGCCTGACGGCGCGCCCAGCTGATGACCGCCTTGCAGGCGATGACCATCGCCTTCCAGTTGTCGATCTTGGCGATGTTGTCGAGACCCTTGGTGCCGTTCCAGGGGAAGGTGGACATATCGCCCTGGGCTTCGGCGATATGCTTCTCGGCGAGCTTGATGCGCGCGAGCAGCCCGTCCTCCAGGACGGTCTCGTAGGGCGGCACGATACTGTTGTAACCGGACGCGAAGGAGGGGGCCTCCATGCTGCTGACCTGGTACATGCGACCCAGGTCCGCCGGGTCGAAGTAGGGCTGGCACTTGCTTTGCAGGCTGTGCGGCTTCCAGTACTCGTTGATCGCCGCAGCCTCGTCGGCGGGCTGTGGAGAGTAGTCGCTCCTCAGGTAGTCCTGAACCGCCATGTGGGACAGTTCGGGATACAGCGGGAACATGTTGGGATCCTCGGCGTGGTAGCCGACGATGAATTCGTCCTCTTGAAGCACCAGGGTCGACTTGTTCAGAACGTTCGCCAGGCCGAGCGCGCGACGGATGGCTTCGGGCTTGCCTTCGCTGGCCTTGTGCGCTTCGGTCAGATAGCGCATGCGCTCGATGCCGGCCGTGACGCTCTTTTCGATGAACTCGCCGGCGGATGCGTGCTTCCAGCGGCAACGCTCCTTCAAGCGCTTGGTTCTAGCGGTCGAAGGTTTTTGCAGATGCTCGTGCAACTCGTCGGCTGGAATCTTCGCTTCCGCCGGATCTTCCGGCGTGAAATTGAGCGTCTTCCCCTTATATTCCAGAATCTTGGCGCTTACGATGTCGTTCATGGCGGTCTCCTCAAGCTTTGGTCTTAGCGCTTCGCGTAAAAGGCTTCACATTGCGTGCTGTTCTCGAATACCGGCTTGGAGAGCCAGTATTTGCCCTTTTCGTCTTCCTTTTCGCGCACGCAGTCTGCCTTTCCTGCTTCGTAGTCATCCGCGTCCTTGGGGACGGGAAAGAAGTTTGCGCACTGCTTGCATGTGGTGGTTCCCATGGATGAGTCTCCTTTGATTTATGCAATACACCCCGTCCCAGCGTCGCGACTGCTCGTGTGTCTGTCCGCTGTGATCCCAACCAACCCGCCGATCGTTACGCTCTTGATGCCGGCGAGCTTCAAACCTTTGGCGAGTGGTACTACCTTCTCGGGCGGGTTCTCTTCCACACCCAAGTACTGGTACTCCTTTTCCCTGCCCAAGGAGCGGTACTTGCCTTCTCCATAGACGTGATAATTTAGAATGTCCACGCCGTCCAGCCGCGCGGCATGACGACTCAAATAAGTGATGTAATCTTCGAAATCCGTTGGGGAGTCGTTGAACCCCGGGATTACGGGGATGTGTATGCGAACATCGGCCTTGGCTTGCAAGAGATGCTCGATATTTTCGAGTATCGGTTGCAGTGGCCAGCCAACGACTTCCTCGTGCTTTTTCGGATTCAGCGATTTCAGGTCGACGATGAACAGGTCGACGAACTCCAGTAGCGGCTGGATCGTTCCCCATTTCTTTGGAAAGCAGGAGGTCTCGATCGCGACGTGGACGCCGCGCTCCTTGATTCTGCGTGCCAGTTCCAACGTGAACGCGGGATGAAAGAGAGGATCGCCGCCGCTGATTGTGACCCCGCCACCGCTATTGCGGTAAAACGGCTCATCGGACAAAACTTCCTGCAGGATCTCATCGAGTGTCATTTCAACCCCGACGGATTCGCGGCTGCCCGTGAGGCAAACAGCGACGCAGCGCATGCAATTTGTGCATTTGTCGCGGTCAAGCTTTAGGGTCTGGGTGCCTCTTGGCCCATCGACCAGCTGCGATGCGCCGGTTGGGCAGACCGCCGCACACCGTCCGCAGCTCACGCAGCGATCACGGTTGTAATAGTATTCCTTGGTCACCTTTTGTGTTTCAGGATTGTGGCACCAAGGACATTTCAGTGGGCAACCCTTCAAGAACACCGTCGTCCGGAATCCCGGACCATCCTGCAAGCTAAAACGCTGTATTTCGGTGACTAAGGGAGTTTTCACGTCAGCCCCTGCATCGCGTGTGGTGAATTTCATCCGGCCGGTTTCGATCGGCTGTCGCGCGCATGTTCGTTCCGCTTGGTCGAGTGTTCCTGCATATCCAGTCTGCAAGCCCGATCTTCCAAGGCGTAAGAAGTGATTCTCGCGAGATTCCATTAGGCATCTGCCTCGATGGCAACTTCAATCGGTGCGAACACCCATCAGGGTGGTGATGTCCCTTGCTTTTCCGCTTTTTCGTCGGAGCTCGCTCAAAATGTATTCGGCAGGTGTCACGGGTTGCTCTAGACTCGCTGGTCATGCATGTGGGGGCATGGTGAGCTCTTGCCTCATTGAGGGCTATTAGACTTTGGTTTAGCTGCGGTGCAGCAAAAATGGCACGACGGGAAAGGCTGGTGCGGCGCTCGCGTTTGGATCGATCGGAATCCGCGCTCCCTTCTGCATGTACTGATTCGGGAGTCATTTAGCATGCTGTTGCGTGAGCCCCTTGATCCGAGCGATCAGTCCAGGAAGGAGTCGGGCGCTGCCCTTCCGGCGCGCGAAGTGCCGGGAAGCCGGGAGTCGCGGGCGCCTGGCATGCCAAGTTCATGCTCCGGAGCCCTCGCCGTTCTGTCGCGGCAGCGAAATGGCCTTGAGTTGGCGAGGTCGGTAGCCGGGTTTGACGCGGTAGCGCTTGGCTTTTTTGTTAAGGCGTCTGATTGGATGATCCAGCGACCCCACCGGCTTGCCTGTGCGCGTCTTCTCAAGCGTGCCGCCAGCCGGGGACCAGGCCATCCAGGCAGCCTTGGCCTGGCAGCGCGGATGCCACTTGGTGATGAAGTCGAACGTGCGTGCCGAGCCCGCCCAGCGCTTGCGCTCGTCGACCAGCGCGAACAGCAGACGGACACCGCCGGAACCGCTGGCGGTGCGCCACCGCACCTTCGCGTCAGGCAGGCGTGCGCGGCCGCTGGAGGCGAGGAAGGATGCGGTGCGGAGCCCGGGGCTCCGCGGGCTTGTCGGTCACGGAGGTGTTCAGGTCAGCACAGACGTAATCCTTGTGCACAGTAGTGACTGACGCCTCTACGCGTTCGAGCAGGCGCACCGCACCGCGTTGCTCTCCGGGCATCGATCCGCACGCGGATGCCAACGCGACCGGGCGCGGATTCAGGATCAACATGTAGCCGGA
This sequence comes from uncultured Planctomycetaceae bacterium, assembly GCA_964464105.1. Classification (GTDB taxonomy): domain Bacteria; phylum Planctomycetota; class Phycisphaerae; order UBA1845; family UTPLA1; genus CAYXEY01. The sequence continues at coordinate 6,694 of CAYXEY010000001.1, read as the reverse complement.
TTTCACCATGACTTCGAACAATAAAGCGGAATCGGATCTTTCGGTGGCTCTGCAGGTTCGCGATGTGACGTTGCGCGCAGTGGACGACGTTCAAACCTATCGAGAGAAGCTCGCCCGCGTCGTGCTTGATGGGCTCTATGAATTTGTCGGCCTTCTCGACGCCAATGGAAATACGCTTGAAATAAATCAGGCCGCATTGGATGGCGCGGGGATCCGGCTAGAAGACATCCGTGACAAACCGTTCTGGGAGGCTAGGTGGTGGCAAGTATCCAGGGAAACCCAGGAAGAGCAGCGCAAACTCATAGAGCGGGCGAGCACCGGTGAGTTTGTTCGCTGTGATGTGGAAATCTATGGTCGAGCGTTCGGCGAAGAAACGATTGTTGTCGATTACTCCATTCTTCCAATTCGCGACCGCAATGGGCGGGTGGTGTTCTTGCTCCCGGAAGGCCGGAACATCACTGACAAGAAGCGTGCGGAAGCGGAGTTGGCGCGAAAGAACGAAGAGTTGCAGCACCTGCTTCAGAAGGTTCGTCAGTTGGATGAGGCAAAGGATGAGTTCTTCGCAAATCTGAGCCACGAGTTGCGTACGCCACTTTCTCTAATTCTTGGCTCCATTGAGTCGCTCCTTGCGGAGTCTGAAAATGCTTCAGAAGCGCAGTGCCGGGACATCGGTGTTATCAAACGGAACGCCGTCACATTGCTCAAGTATGTCAACGATCTTCTCGATCTCGCAAAGCTACAGGCGGAAAAGCTGCGGCTCCACTATTCTCGCGTCGATCTCTCCGCAGTTACGAGGGGGGTCTGTGCACATTTCGAAGCCTTGGCGGAGTACAAATCCATTACATATGTCATGGATATCCCGGCCTCTATGGAGGTTGAAGTCGACGTTGAAAAGTACGAGCGGATCGTGTTGAATCTGTTGTCAAACGCATTCAAGTTTTCGCCCGATGGCGGGCGTATTCGTTGTTCATTGAATGAGGCTGATGCCGACAGGATTCTGCTCAGCATTCAGGATAGCGGCCCGGGGATTCCCTCTGATCAACGGAATGAAATTTTTGGGCGCTTCAGGCAGGGGGGCGGCATCGACTCCCGACATTTTGGTGGAACCGGTCTTGGTTTGACTATAGTAAAGGAGTTCGTCAACCTGCACGGTGGAATGGTAGTCGTGTCCGATGCCCCCGGAGGTGGGGCGCTATTCCAGATTGAATTGCCCTGCCATGCGCCTCCCGGGATGTATGTCAGTGCCGTGGCGCCGGCCACTGAATCGGTCTCTGCGCCCTTTGATGTCAGCGAATCGGCTCTAGAAGAGAAGAGCACATGGACAAGCGATGAGGTAGTTGGCAACCGGCCACGTGTCCTGATTGTCGAGGACAACCATGACATGCGTGGTTTCATAGGTAGGGTGCTTATTGACGAGTATCAGATCAATTTCGCCGCCGATGGCGCGGAGGCGCTGAGCCTGATCGTCGCGTCTCCTCCGGATCTGGTCATCACGGACTTGATGATGCCCAAGGTGAGCGGCCAGCTTCTGGTGAAGGAGATACGCTCAAGAGTGGAACTGGCCAATGTCCCGATATTGGTGCTTTCGGCCAAGGCGGACGATGGGTTGAGAATAAAATTGCTCGCCGAGTCGGTGCAGGATTATGTGGTCAAGCCATTTTCGGCTACGGAACTGCGAGCACGAGTGCGAAACCTGGTGACCATGAAGCGGGCTCGCGATGCCCTGCAAAGGGAGCTCGCCAGCCAGAGCGACGACTTGTCTCAATTGACTCAGCAGATCATCGGCAATCGTCAGGCATTGCAGCGAAGCCATGATGCCCTGCAGGAATCCGAGTCACGCTGGCGCGCCGTGTACGACAGCTCCGCTGCCGGGATTGTGTTGACAAACATCGACGGCTTGATTCTTTCTGCTAATCACGCATTTCAAAAAATGATCGGATATACGGAGGATGAGCTGCGAATCATGTCCATATCGGAACTCATTCCTGAACCTGACCGTGAAACAATGCGGTCGCGCGTGTCAAGCCTGATCAGCGGTAGCGTGGAAGATTATCACGTCCAGCGACAATGTCACCGAAAGGATGGTAGGTTGATGTGGGCAGATGTGCGGGCGTCGCTTATACCAGGGCTGGCCAATCAGTCCCCGATGTTGCTGAGAATTTTCGATGATATTACGGACAAAATTCAGACGGAAACCGAGCTGGCAAGAGCACGGGACAAGTTGATCAGGGTCATGCGCGTAACAACAATGGGTGAATTGGCCGCATCGATCGCTCATGAGTTGAATCAGCCGCTTGCTGCCATCGTAACCAATGGCCAGGCAGCGTTGCGCTGGCTTGGTTCAAGTCCGCGCAATCTGTTGGAAGCCGTGGAGGCGCTGCGGAGAACAATTTCTGACGCAAATCGCGCGAGTGAAATAATAAGGCGTATCCGCGATTTTCTTAAACGGGGAGAGGGGCAGCGAACGACGGTGGATATTTCAAAGGTCATCGAGGATGTTGTTGCGATCGTCGGTGATATGGCACGCAGCCACTGCATTGATGTGCGCTATGAAGCGGTCGGTCGATTGGCGCCGGTGACTGCGGATAAGGTTCAGTTGCAACAGGTTATCCTGAATTTGTGCATCAATGGAATGGAATCCATTGTTTGCGGGCACTCCGATCGGCGCGTGCTCTCAATTTCCGCTAGGCAGTCCGAAAGAAATATCCTGACCGTAAGCGTGCATGACTCCGGCCCGGGGCTTGGCCCCGACGAGGCGGAAAAGGTGTTCGAGGCGTTCTATACGAGCAAGGTTGAGGGGCTTGGCATGGGGCTTGCGATCAGTCGGTCAATCATCGAGGCGCATGGTGGGCGCCTTGATGTCTTACCCGCCCCCGCGGAGGGGGGCGCCACGTTCCATTTCACGTTGCCTACCGAGGAGATGACTAGCCTATGTGCCCCACAATAGGTGCTGCGACTGTCTATCTGGTCGATGACGATCGCTCCATGCGCGAGGCAATTTCCAGCTTGGTCCGCTCGGTCGGTCTCAACGTGGAGACATTCTCTTCGGCGCGGGAGTTCTTGGATCACGTCCGTTCGGAAGCGTGCGCCTGCCTGGTTCTTGATGTTCGGATGCCACGCATGAGCGGTTTTGATCTCCAGCATGCGCTAAGAGAGAAAGGCGTAGATATCCCAATTATCTTCATTACCGGTCATGGGGATATTCCCATGGCGGTTCGCGCCATCAAGTCGGGTGCGCTGGAGTTTCTTCCCAAGCCATTTCGTGATGATGAGCTGCTTGAGGCAATTAACAAGGCGCTGAACATTGATCAGGAGGTCCGGGAGCACAAGGCGGAGTTGGATAAGGTGTGGAAGAAATACGAAGGTCTCACGGATCGAGAAAAGGAAGTATTTCCTCTTATTGCAAAAGGTTTGTTGAACAAGCAGATTGCCGGACATCTCGGGGTGGCTGAGGTCACCATCAAGGTTCATCGTCATAATGTTACGAGAAAAATGGGTGTTCGGACGCTGGCGGATCTGGTGCGACTGTACGAGAGGTTAAAGAGTATCGGGCTGATCGATGATGCACATGAAAAATGATCGAGGCGGATCGCCTGATCTGGCTCAGCTGGTGGGAAAATGCAGACAGGCCTCGGCAGCAAGGCTTGCTGCGCTGGCATCTTATGGGAATTTGGAGATGGGAGTTTAGTTTATCCTCGTCCATCGTAAGCCGTCGTCGAGTTTCGACGCATCGACCGCCGGTTGATTCAATGAGGCCCAAAATGGTTCGGGGTCTTCGCTAGACACTGAATTGATGAACCAAACCTGCCAAGCGGCGAGCCTGCCCAGCCAGCTGTTCAGCGGTCTCGGCGGCATTGCCTGCTTCACCCGCGGTGCTGTGGGCGGCGTCGGCGATGACGAAGATATTGCGTTCTATTTCCTTGGCCACTGCGCTCTGATCCTCTACCGCCCTTGCGATCTGGGCCGTCTGATCACTGATTTCGGTTATCGCAGATGCGCTGTCATTGAGCTGCAGGCCCGCGTGACGAGCGACCGCCACGCATTTCTGAGTCAGGTCATCACCGGTCTCCATTGCGCTGGCAACCTTGTCTGTCGCTCCCTGCAGATTGACGATCATTTCCCGTATGCGTTGGGTAGCTTCCTGTGTGCGGGACGCCAGTTCGCGCACCTCGTCGGCAACCACCGCAAAGCCTCGTCCTTGCTCACCAGCGCGGGCTGCCTCGATTGCGGCGTTTAGTGCCAGCAGATTTGTCTGTTCGGCCACTCCACGGATGACGTCCAGGATGCCGCCGATATTCTTGCTATCACGCTCTAGCTGGACAACCTGCTTGCGGGTGTCGGCAATCTGCGCAGCCAAGTCCTCGATGCCGCGGATGTTGTTCTCGAGCGATTCGAGCGCCTGTCGAACGTTATTGTCGGCACTGCCGGCGTTGCCCGCTGCATCTGCCGCACGGCCAGCGACTTCCTGTATGGAACGCTCCATGTCTGTGATTGCGAGTGCGACACGCGTGGTCTCCTGCTTCTGCTGCGCTGCATTTGTGCTGACGGCACTATTGCTTTCGCTGGTGCTCGCCGCTGCCATATCGAGTGCGGCCACAATGTGCGAGACCTCGCAAAAGATGTCTTGCAGCTTGCCAATGAATTGGTTGACGCTGTGAGAAACGATGCCTATCTCGTCATGACGCTCCGCCGGCAGCCGGAACGTGAGATTGCCGCCATTTTGGGCAAGTTGTTCCATGGTATGAGTCAAATTGCGCAGCGGATTGCTGATGCTGCGAGCTAACGCAAAAAGAAATAGAATCAATGCGACGGTTGCAATAAGCATGACGAGCATCAGTGTGCTCAGGAAGCTGGTAAAGGCGTCAAACACCATTTTCTGGCGGTTGGTCTCGAGCTTGCGGATGGAGTCAAGGAGGCTATCGGTGATTGAAAATACATGCTTGGAGGCTTCCGTGCGTCGTTCGACGTTCTTGATATGGCGCTGTACAAGATCACGGATTTGTTGATTTGCCTTGCCGCCTTCGATCGCCATATGCTGAAGTGGAGTCCCTGCGAGTCTTTGGGCTGCAGTTGCGGTGCGTTCGATTCCACGCTCAAGGAATTGTACCAGCTCCGAGCTGCGGCCCAGATCGTCTTCGATGGCGGAAAAAAGAAGCTGTATTCTGAGGTTGTCCGTGCTATTGACGAGAGCTGCTTTCAGGACCTGGCGTTCCAATTGAGTGACTTTCGTGTGTTCGCCCGGATCGTTAAGGCGGTCGCTTGTCTGTATAATATAAGCGTCGGATTGTTTGATGGAATATTCGGTCAGATCAAAGATAGTTTTGCGTATGGCATTGCTGCGCTCGAAGGTGTCCTGAATCTGCTCAACCAGGCTGCCAATCTCGTTGAGTCGTTCCGTTAGATCAGTCTGCGCGCGCGCGAGGGCTGCCGCTTCGGCCTCGCGTAGTCGCTGTTGCACGGCGCCATACTCTGCCTTTCCATACAGATAGTTCTGCACGCCGCTGCCGACCGCTCGCACGGCTGAAGCGAGGCTTGCGGTTGCTGCACTATCCGCCTGCTGCTTCTCGCTCAGCTCCGAACTGCGGACGTAGGAGGTGCCAATCAGGATGAGGAACAGGAGCTGAACAAATACAGGAATCCATAGTCTCCTTTTTATGCTTAGACTTCTAAGTGCGTGCATGGTGCGGTCCTCATTTTCTCAGATTCTTGTTCTTCTGATTGACGGGCGATAAGAGGTTCTGGTGCCATCAGACAGTTGCCACGGGAGAATTCCTGGCTGACGGTTCTTGTTGATGTTCCTTTTGAACCGGACGATTTCGTCTGACGGGGGCTTGCGGCGTGTGGCGTCTCGCCGCGGCGAGAACGGGGGCAACTCTGGAGCCACCTCGAACGGCCCGATGTCTGTTGTTGGCCCCATGCGCAAAGGTGGCTGCGAATGAATTCGTTTGACCTTCATCGCGAGGGGGCTCTTGGCGGACCGATGGAGGGGATCGGGCGGAGGGGCCGGGAGGGGGGCGGCGGCATATCTTGGCGGGAGCCGTATCGTGTTCGGCCCGGATGCATTTGAGCGTACGGCCCCAAATGCAACAATCGGTCAGAACACTTAAGCTCCAAGGGGAAACCCTTGGGCGCTGCGGTTTGAATCAATGGGGTGTTCGAGGTGTTGGGGGCGGTGAAGAAGCACTTGTCCGATACGCGCTCGGCGCCACCCCGGTCCACTCCCTGAACGCCCGAGCAAAACTCTTCTCGCTGTCGAACCCCACCGCTGCCGCGATCTGCTTTACTGGCCTGCTCGTCTGCAGGAGCAGGTTAGCCGCGTGTTGGTGCCGCACCTCGTTCTTTAGCCGCTGCAGCGACACGCATTCTTCCTTGAGCTGCCGGTGCAGGGTGCGCACCGACAGGTTCAGTTGCGCGGCGACCTCTTCGGCGGTGTGGGCAGCGGCCGGGTTGGCGGCCAGCAGCTGGGCGACGCTGTGCACCAGCAGGCGGTCGCGGCGGTACTGCAGCACGGTGAGTGGCAGCGCGCGCTGCAGCATCGCCTGCAGCGCCTTCTCGTCGCGGCGCACCGGCAGGCCCAGGTAGCGCGCGTCGAAGCGGATGCCGGCGGCTGCGGCGGAGAAGCGCGCCGGGCCGGCGAACAGGTAGGCGTAGGCGTCGGCGTGCGCCGGGGCGGGAAATGGGAAGGCCGCTTCGG